>CAYLSL010000228.1:0-2505 GCA_964386615.1 uncultured Veillonellaceae bacterium | reverse complement strand
AACAAAATTCGCAACGGCTGTTTCACAGAATCCCTTCTTTCACAATAATATTCACGTTTGTATGCTGCACGCGGAATCGTGTCATTAAACACAGGATACCTAAGATTTCAATATTCTGTCAAGTAGGCCTTGTCTCCGTCAAAGAAATCGTGATCTAGAAAATGCCAGGCACAAGGCAGGAATTATTGCATTAATATAGAAAGTATACAGTAGACAATTAAATATTTGGCAAACTTATCGAAAGGTAAGGGCGCAAAGCCATTGGGTCTAAGGGGAATACCTATGACAGCCAGGTTGCAGCAACGACGTTAACGTCATTTGTTCGTAACCGAAGATTTCGATCTTGGGTTTTTTTATTTTCCCGCATGTGTGCAAATGCGTTGGGAGGGATTTTCTTTTATCATGATTGAAGTGCAAGTCGATGCATTTATGGTGCTGTTGCTGGTAAGCATTGCTGTACATGCATATTTGAAATTCGACCGTAAAGAACCGGTGCATCAGCTGTTTTTTGCATTGATTATGTTGACGATAACGATTTTGTTGCTGGAAATATTGAGTGTTATATTAAACAATGCGGCGTATAAGAATTATCTGGTGCTGCATAAACTGGTCGATACGGCTGGGTTTACCCTGGCGCCGTTCATTCCGATGCTTGCAACACTCTATGTGTATAAAAGGACGAACCGTTATATGCGGTTCAAGATCAGTAAATTTTTCTGGCTCGGCGTTCCGGCTGTTTGTAATGTCGTCGCTTCCCTGGGCAGCTATCATTACAACTGGATATTTAGCATAACCGGCGAAAACTTGTATGTGCGGGGACCATTGTTTTTCATTTCTCCCATATGCATATTCTTCTACTATGGCTTGCTCCTGTGGTTTTTATATGACAGCCGCAAGAAAATCAATGATGAAGAGCTGATAACGCTCAGTTTGCTGTCCGGAATCCCGCTGTTGTTGTCAGCTTTTCAATTGTATTATTTTGTCTATTTCACGATGTGGAATAGTCTGGCCATTGCGGTGGTGATGAACTATGTTTTCATTTTGCACAACCAAACCAAGATTGACCCGTTGACCGGTCTGGGTAACCGGTTGGCTTATGAGGAATGCCTGGTCAATTTAAGTCGGAAAAATAGGGCATTATCGGTTGTAAATATTGACCTGGATGATTTTAAAAACATCAACAATCAATACGGACATCACGAAGGCGATAAGGTTTTGCAGGAATTTGCCCGCGAATTGAAAGCGGTGTTTGAAGATATCGGCGTACCGATACGAGTCGGCGGAGATGAATTTATTGTCTGGGTTCGTGATAATAATTCTGCAGCGATCGAGACCTATATGAAAAGTCTGGCTGAAAGGGTTAATGAGTACAATAAAAGCATGAACAGACCCTACAAGATTAGTTTTAGTTATGGCACAACAGTACTGAATGAACAATGCCATGACCTGCAGGAACTGGTCCGGCACAGCGATCGGATGATGTACGAAGAAAAACAAAGAAAACAAATGGCTCACTGAAAATCCGCTATTATGTGTTATAATTTTGCACGGATTAACGGATTGCATAATTGAGAAAGAAGGGTGCATTACATAATGAAGGATATTGGCGATATTGATGAGGCTATTTTGACGCCGGCCGGCAGCGGCGAATATGCACAGGCATTGATTACCGTGCGGCGAAAAGAACAGATGCAGGTCATGGCCGATTTAAAAGCAAAACAGGCATATGTAAAATGTGATGATGATGAAAAAGAATTGTTCCGGCAAATTCTCAGCGGTTACACTTTTGCTGCCGATGATTGTTTGGCGGAACTTGACGAGTGCTACATGCACTTGGCAGTCAAAAAAAGCGAAGCAGGAAACGGCTATGATGTTTCCTGCACCTTCTGCCGCGAACGGCAGGGGAAAATCTATTGGTTCAATATCTCGCCGGCTGATTATTTTATGATCATCCAGATCGTGGGGACTTATAATCCAGGCGTGGTCCATTCATTTGCACCGTATTATTTTTTCACAGATGAGATTGTCGACATTGTCGACAGTGTTGTGAACAGCCAAATGAAAGCAAAAAATGCGCGCAAACGGATCAAGGTGATCCGTTAGAGGGCCTTGGCGTTCAATGTTATACGTGTCACAATGGTTTTATTTGTTGTATTGCAAAATTCATAATTGTATGCGACAATGACATCGAAAGAAACAATTTAATATTTGGCAAACTTATCGAAAGGTAAGGGCGCAAAGCTATGGGTCTAAGGACAGAGGTCTATGATTGCCAAGCCGCCGACTATTCCAGTGTTGATAGTTGCAATACAAGCAGGCGGCAGCCTGCTTTTTGTTATTTCGGCCAACGATTGCGGTTACAATGCTAATCCAAATAAACAGAAGGAAGTGGCAAAAGTGAGAAAGGTGACGAAAATTTCAGAGTTGGCTCCTGGAATGGTGTTGGCGCGTTGTGTGGTTGATTTTAATGGAAAAGTTGTACTATCCGAAGGTTGCGTAATTACC
>CAYLSL010000227.1:0-2514 GCA_964386615.1 uncultured Veillonellaceae bacterium | reverse complement strand
ATCGCTACCCGCAGAAATACGTCGACCAGTTCAGGATCGAATTGTACCCCGGCACATCGCTGCAGTTCCGCAACAGCATCGTTCTGGGACATCGCCTTACGGTACGGGCGATCGGACATCATGGCGTCGAAGGCGTCGACGATTGCCAGTATCCGGCATTCCACAGGAATTTCTTCCCCTTTCAGTCCCAAGGGATACCCTTGTCCGTTCCACCATTCATGATGCATTAATATCCAGTCGCTGATTTCACTGAGAACCATTGCGGAATTAGCGATTCTGTAGCCGATTTCCGGGTGCCTTCTCATGGTGGATTGTTCCTCAGTCGTTAATTTCCCCGGTTTCCGCAAAATCTCATCGGGAATTCCGATCTTGCCGATATCATGAAATTCCGCCAACAGTTTTATTCCGGCCAGGCTGTTTTCGTTCAGACATAATTCTTTCGCCACTCTTATGACCCTGTCGATCATTCTTTCGGAATGACTGTCCGTCTGGCTATCCCTTTCCGACAATGTCTTTCGGAGTGTGCTGACAATCGCATTTCTCGCGCTGTGCCGGTGAAGCAGTTTTTGGCGATACATGTTTTCGTCGGCTTTTTTGATCATCATCTCCAGATTTGCACCCGGGCCATCGTTCCCAGTAGCATAGCCGATCGACAGGCTGATTTCAATGTTGCTGTGCTGGTTGTATTTATCTATCGTTTGTTGGATTGTCCCGATGGTTTTGAGGATTTTTTCTTCCCCGCCGCCCAAAACCAATACGGCAAATTCGTCGCCCCCGGTTCGAGCTACGATGTCAGTCGTTGCGACTGACCCCTGCAGTATGCCGGCTATGGTAGACAACAGATAATCTCCTTTATGATGGCCAAAGCTATCGTTGATCGTTTTCAACCCATCCATGTCAATAATAATCACGCCCATTCCCGCTACAGGATTTTGCTGCAGCTCGTGAACACGTTTCTGGAAAAAAGTCCGATTGTGGATTCCCGTGAGAGAATCATAAAAAGACGAATGAAGTAATGCTTGTTCCGCTTTTTTAATATCACTCAGGTCGATAAAACTTTCAATCAGATAATTCTCGCCTTCGATGATGATCGGGACCACCGATTTGAGAATGGGGACTGCTATCCCCCTACTATTGAGCAATACTCTTTCAGATGAATCTACGGGTTGTCCGAGATCCGTCACCGGACATTTTCCCTCCATGGCCGGGCAAATATAACTGTGGCATTTTTTTCCCACCAGTTCCTGTTCTGATCGGCCAAACAATTGCTCGGCTTTTTTGTTGCATCTTCTGATGATATGCGTTTTAGGATCGACCAGAATAACGCCTGCCATAATCGAATCCAGCATGGCTGTGAGTGTTTCCTGATAGGCATGGATGGTTTTCTCCGCTTTTTTCCGTTCTTCTATTTCCAAAAGCAGTTCCGTATTGCGTTTTTGTAATTCAGTCGTTTTTTGCGCAACCATTGCCGTCAGCTTGCAGGAATAGTCCCGCTCACTTTCTGCAGCTTTTCTTTTTGCAGAAATGTCGTTGGCAACTGCCAGCACTATTTTTTTGTTTTCCCGGGTAATCACACAGGTTGATATTTCAATCGGAGTTACAATACCATCAGGACGCTGCAGATCAAATTCATCCGGACCGGTGCCTTTCCCCATTGCATTTATTGCCAAAAGAGACAAGGCTTTGGGAAATTGCGAGACAGGCAGTAGTTTTAATGAAAAAAAATTGCGCCCGACCAGATTTCTTTTGTTTTCACCTACCATCTTTACCGCCATGGCGTTACCCTCAATGATGGTTCCAGTGAGATCGTATAAAAAATAAGGGCTGGGGGCAATATCAAATAGCGTATGAAACCATTCATCCGATCCTGCATCGATTCGTCTCATCGCTTTTTCAGCGGTGATATCCTGGGCTATGCTGATTACGTTTTTTCCATCGGCAAACGGAAAGAGATGGAAGCGTATGTTCACAACGCGTCCATCCGACAGCTTCATTTCACAAGAGCTCTCTCCTTGCTGAGCCAGACTCCCCTATATACTGGAAGCGTCAGTCGATGATAAGGTAAACAGATTCAGTCTCCCAAGGGTCCCCCTGTCGAATCCGAACCAGCTGCATGCCACTTGATTGCAGCAAATAATCTGACCCTGCCAATCATGGATGAACACCGCGTCAGAAAGAGCACCCGCCCAAAGAGGCAACTCTGGATTCATTCCTTCTTCAGTTCCGCCCATTATTTGATCGTATGGCACGATGTCTCCGTATCCCCTTTCCGTCCTGCATCATCACGATGTCAACACCTGATCAATCGTTTTTGACTCACGAAGAATGCAGGTTGCATTGTGCCGATCTAAGAACTCATGATTTCCCTTTGATTTTTTTTGTTTCGTGACACAGGGCCGCGTTATAGAAAGACCAGCCGATTCCTCCGTTGTTCTTTACTTCATACATAGCGGAGTCGGAGTTATGGATTAGAGTCTCCAAATCGCCGCCATCCAACGGATATAAGCTAACCCC
>CAYLSL010000226.1:0-2543 GCA_964386615.1 uncultured Veillonellaceae bacterium | reverse complement strand
CGCGGCGCCTTTCCTTTGCGGAAGCCAGGAATATTGACCTGTTGCGCCAGTTTCTGATAGGCCTTGTCAAAGGACTTGTTTACCTCTTCGACCGGCAGTTCGATCACCAATTCGGTAATATTGTGTTCTTTTTTTTCAACTGTAACTTTCACTTAATGTCCTCCTTCGAATCCTGCAGGAACTTTTCGGCAAGGAGCCGAAAACAGCCCTTTGCATTGAATTTTATTTTAACATTCTTGACAATAAAAAACAATCGACAAAGAAAAAGCCGGCAGAAAACTGCCGGAAAATTCATTTCTGGAGCGGAAAACGAGATTCGAACTCGCGACCCTCGCCTTGGCAAGGCGATGCTCTACCGCTGAGCTACTTCCGCATATTGACGAAAATTATTGTACCCCCGGTCCCTTTTGTTTGTCAAGACCACCACAGCCACTGCACCAGGAAAAAGAGTCCTGCCAGGACCCATATCAGCATTCAGGGGCTGCAGTGGTTGGCAAAAAACTCTTTAACCTGTTTTAACATACAATGCCTCCTCCTTTTTCAGTGAGACTGCTCCAATTCAATTAAATTAACAAAAATAGCAACCAGCCCAGGGTCAAACTGGGTTCCGGCGCAGCGGCGGATTTCCGCCAGCGCTTTCTCGCTGCAAACTGCTTTACGATAAGGCCGGTCACTGGTCATCGCATCGTAAGTATCGATGATACTTAACATGCGCGCCTCCAGCGGAATTTCCTCACCGCCGATTCCCAGCGGATAGCCGTTGCCGTCCCAAAATTCGTGATGTTTCAAAATCCAGTCGGCAACCGGCTCCAGGTCGGGCGAAGATTTGGCAATACGGAAACCGATTTCGCTATGTTGCCGCATGATATTCATTTCATCCTCTGTCAGTCTACCTGGTTTGTTCAAAATGCTATCAGGAATCCCGACTTTGCCGATATCATGAAATTTTGCAAACAACTGCAGGTCGGCAATGATTTGTTTTCCCAGTTTTAGTTGTTGACCCAGCATCGCCATTAAGTTGCCCAACCGCTCGGCGTGCCCTTCTGTAATGTGGTCGCGGGCTTCAAGCGCCTTGGTCAAGGTCTGGACAATCGAACTGCGGATACTGTGACTCTGGTGCATCTTTTGCCGATACATGTGGTTGTCTGCCGTTTTTATCAAAACATCCACGTTCTCAACATCGCCGGTGGCCCACCCCAGTGAAAGACTCAACGGTAGTTGGGGATTCTGCCGGTTATACTCCTGAACCATCAAGTGGTATCCTTTTTCCAGGTCTTCCATTGCTTTTTCCGTCGGATCAAACAACACAACGGCAAATTCATCGCCGCCAATCCGGGCAACGTAGCCCGGCGTTTCGACGCCGCTCATCAATAATCGCGCCACTGCTTTCAACAGTTCGTCACCTTGGTGATGCCCCAGGGTATCATTGATCAATTTCAATCCATCAACATCACAGACAAGAATCCCGATGACGCCTGTCCAGTTGACTGGCAAACGAATCATTTCCGCTTCAAAATAGCTGCGATTGTAAGCGCCGGTCAACGGGTCACACTGACGCAAATATTCCATGCCTTCTTCCATCAGTTTGCGAGCCGTTACATCGCGAATAGCAACCAACGCCCTTGTTTTTCCGTCCATTTCTACCGGTGTCGCCGTCAATTCAAGAATTTGCCGCCGTCCGGCATGATTCATCGTTTCAGATTCAAATGGGGACAATGTTGCATCGGCCATTCTTGCCTGAATCACTTGAAGCAGCGAAATCTGTTGCGTCTGACGTATCAACTGGGTCAGCTCCCGTTGACACAACTCTTGTTCCGATTGGTTGAACATTTTCTCGGCCCGATGGTTTACAGCTAAAATTTCGCCGCCTTCAATATCACAGACCACCAGCGCGTCCGCCGATGCGTGGAAGATATCCTGCGCCGTTTTTTGACTACGCTGCAATTCGCCAATTTTGCGGATATTTTCCACCGCAATCGATGCCAGTTCCGCAAAATGCGACAGCAACCCTATTTCTTTCGCGGTAAAACGCTGATGCTCATTGACAGAAGCAACCCCGATGACTCCGATGACTGCTTCACCGCGTTTTAACGGAGCCATGGCAAAACCATGGATGACTGCCAAATCCGGGTGGGACACTCTCTTGTCCCAATTACGATAGTCTTCAACAATAGCTGGATTGCCAGTGCGGTATACTTCCCCAACAATTCCTTCATTAATCTGTAGCCGAAGCCCCAGATGCTTTTCAAACAACCCTGTTCCGCCAAGGGCATGGACCACCGGTTCCTGATCATCCAGCAGGCCTATATTGCCGTGTTGTGTTCCAATACTTGCTGTAGCCCGGGTAATGATCGTTTTCATCAATTGAGACAGATCAGTTTCCACAATCAAGTTCGCCGCCAGTTCACGCAGCGTCTCAAGAACCGCATTTCGGCCCAAAAGTTCACTGTTTGCCTGGTCGATCTCGCAGTACTGAACCCGCAATTCTTCTTCAGTTGCCAGTAGTTCTTCGTGCGTGGCCGTCAGTTCTTCATGCGTTGTTG
>CAYLSL010000225.1:0-2545 GCA_964386615.1 uncultured Veillonellaceae bacterium | reverse complement strand
TTAATAAGGAAAGGCATCCGAAGGATTCTTCGGATGCCTTTTTTTGTCCCATGGGTTACAATTACAGTAAGCATAGCGGGTGTACATTGGGAGGAAAAATTCATGAAGAAGATAATTCGACGGGTTATTCCAGCGGGGCTGCTTTTATTGGCAGTTTTGCTTATGACGCAAGTGGCTCTGGCCAAATCTCAAGGTGGCACGGCAGATATTCCCAAGATAAATTACGTAGAAGGCGTAGTCTTGACGCAAGAAACCATGGAAGTCGATCCTGCCAGAGCTCAGCGGGGGTTGGGCGCTACACTGATTAAGGCGCGAGTGACTTCAGGACCCGATGCCGGGCAGGAAGTCATAATTATCAACCGGACAATGGACCGATCTTTTTACAACATCATGGCAAAGCCGGGCGACAAGGTGATTTTGGCGCTGATGACCGATCCATCGGGTAAAACGAGCTATCACATCGCTGACTATGAACGGGGCAGCGGGCTAATCTGGTTGGCGGGACTGTTCATTGTACTGTTGTTGCTGTTCGGTCGCGGGGTGGGATTGCGGGCGGTTTTTGTCATCGGCACATCGTTGGTGATCCTGTATTATGGTTTTGTCGGTCAGGTGCTGGCCGGAGGGATTAACGTGCTGCTGCTGACTTTTATAGTTGCGATTTTGATTAGCTCGATTACATTATTCTCTGTTAGTGGACGTGAACCCAAAACCTGGGCGGCATTTATCGGTACGATGGGCGGAGTTGCTGCAGCCGGTGCGTTGGCGGCGGCCGCCGTCAAGTTGATGCATTTAACGGGCCTGTCGAGTGAAGAGGCAATGATTCTTAAGGCGACAGTTCTCAAACATGTTGACTTTCAGGGAATATTGTTTGCTGGTGTTGTATTGGGTGCACTGGGAGCTGTCATGGATGTGGCCATTTCCATTGCAGCAGCGCAACAGGAGGTCAGTCGCAACTGTCCGACTTTGAGCCGAACGGAGCTGTTCAGTTCGGGAATGTCTGTTGGTCGAGACGTTATGGCGACCGATGCAAATACTCTGATTCTTGCCTATGCAGGGAGTTCTTTGCCGTTGGTGTTATTGATAGCGTCTCAACCGGATCTTTCAATGCTGCGGATATTCAATCTCGATTTATTGGTCACGGAATTTGTTCGCGCCTTGGTTGGCAGCGTCGGTTTGGTTCTGTCGATTCCGTTGACAGCAGCAGCAGGAGCCTTTCTGCTGTCCGTGCGAAATAAAGAGAAGTGTTGATCTCGACTTACCTTAAAGAAATTTTAAAAAGCCCGCCGGTTCCAACAAAGGAATCGGCGGGCTTTTTGATTGAAGACAAATACGCGTTGGTTAACGGCCCAACCAACCGCCGTCAACGGCAATGACCTGTCCTTGGACATATTCGGCTGCATCAGAGGCAAGAAACACAGCCAACCCTTTCATATCTTCCGGAGTTCCCCAGCGTCCAGCCGGAATTCGAGCTAAGATCGCCGGGGCTCGTTCGGCGCTTTTTTGCAGGGCTTCGGTCATTTCTGTCGCCATGTAGCCGGGGGCAATAGCATTGACATTGATGCCGAGAGGCGCCCACTCGTTGGCGAGGGCCTTGGTCAGGCCGGCCACAGCAGATTTTGAAGCCGCATAGGAAGGCACAATAATTCCACCTTGGAAAGATAATAGGGAGGCAACATTGATAATTTTGCCTTTTTTCTGTTTGAGCATTTCTTTGGCAGCTGCCTGGCAAAGAAAGAAGACTGCTTTTTGATTAACTTGGATAACATCGTCCCAATCTTGTTCGGAAAATTCAATGGCTGGAGCACGGCGAATAATGCCGGCGCAATTGATCAAAATGTCGATACGGCCGTACTCGGCCACAGCGGCATCGATAATTTGCGGGATGGCTTTGGTATTGATCAGATCTGCTTGGACGCCAATGCAACGACGGCCGAGGTTTTTGATTTTGTCTACGGTTTCCTGCAGTCGTGCACTGCTCGCTACGACAACAAGGTCTGCGCCAGCTTCTGCCAGTCCTATTGCCATAGCGGCGCCTAGGCCCCGACTGGCGCCGGTGACGATAGCTACGCGGCCAGTTAAATTGAGTTTATCAAGAATCATCTGCAAAACCCCTTTCAAACATTTGGTGAAAGTGTTTATCCTATTTGAGATTCCCCATTGGCACGTGATCCATGTCGTCAAAAGTCTGATTTTCACCTGCCATGCCCCAGATGAAGGTGTAATTCACCGTGCCGACACCAGAATGAATCGACCAGCTGGGCGAGATAACGGCTTGTTGATTACGGATAACGATGTGGCGGGTTTCCTGCGGTTGCCCCATGATGTGGAAAACTGCAGCATCTTGAGGCAAATCGAAGTAGAAATATACTTCCATTCGACGTTCGTGCGTATGGGTAGGCATTGTATTCCACATGCTGCCGGGAGCCAGTTCAGTTAGTCCCATCACCAATTGACAGCTTTTTGCCCCCTGTGGATGGATGTATTTAAAGATTTTCCGTTCATTGCCCTGGAGGTTGGAACCGAGTGCGACAGGAGAAATGTCAGT
>CAYLSL010000224.1:0-2558 GCA_964386615.1 uncultured Veillonellaceae bacterium | reverse complement strand
TCAGCACATCGACGCCCGGCTCACCCAGCTTGCCAAGGATTTGCGTGATACGGCCCTCGGCTTTTTTCTCCTGTTTGGGCCAGCGGGTGAGTTCTACCACGACCTGATCGCCGGGGCGCGCTGCGGCAAAGGATTTTTTGGGGATGATGATTTCGGCGGTCAGTTTGCCGTCGGATGGCTGTACCAGACCCAGGCCGCGCGAATTGACGCTGAACGTGCCGACGACATGCGTATTGGCGCGCTCCAGAATTTTTATGATTTCGCCTTCGGCTTTGCGGCCATCGGAGAATTGCCGCTCCTGCAGGCGGATTTGGACGGTGTCGCCATGCATCGCATCCAGCATTTTTTCACGAGGGATATAGACATCGGCCACAGACTTGTCGGCAGAAATGACAAAGCCAAAGCCTTTGCCGGACATCTGCAGCTTCCCTTCCAGGAGTTTGTCGGGAGATTTTGTTGCTGTTTTCATGCTGGATCGATGATGAAAACTCTTGCCGTGCCCTGCGCGGTGACAGTGCCGTCCGGCAGTTCGATCGTTCCTTCCGTTTCATACAGGCGGCCCCGGCCTTTGGTGATGCGGCCCTTGAGCAGCAGCGGCACGCCGATCGGCGTTGGTTTGTTGAAACGGACTTCCAGCCGCCCGGTAACAGCGTTCATGCCCTTGGCGTAAAGATAGCGGGCCATGATTTCATCGAGCAGGGTGCTGACAATGCCGCCGTGCAGGATGCCGTCATATCCCTGGTGTTGAGGTTGGCCGGTAAATTCGCTGATATAGGTGTCATCCTGCTCACGGAAACGCAGTTTCAGGCCGAACGGATTTTTCGGGCCACAGGCAAAGCACCATTGGTTTCGTTCATCTCTTTCATCGACGGGGGTTATGTTTGTATCCATTAAAATTCTCCTTTTATTTCTTGGTGATGGCCTGCGTTCCGTTCAATGTAGGTTTGAGCCACAGTGCCGGTTCATCCGGCAGCGGGCGCAGGTCGCTGATGTTGTAGGACTGGGGGCTGGACAGATATTGGGCGGCAAACCCTTTGACGACCGTATAAACCTCCCCGGTGGCAGGGCGATACAGTCGCTCGGTTCCCAGCAGATCGTCGGCGCGCTTTTCCGCCAGCATATCTTCCGCCGGTGTCCGTTTTTCCCAGATCAGCGCCATTGCATCCAATACCGGTTTCAGCGAATTGCCGGGGCCGAGCAGTACCGGCGAGTCTTCGGCCCGCTCTTTTTTGCATTTCTTTTCATAGTTGGTCGACAGTTTGAAGGAACGGCCGATTTTCAGCAGTTCCGGCAGTTGTTCATTCAGCTTGCCTTTCGGCGCGGTCAGGCCGTACAGCATAAAACCCATGCCAATGCCGCCGCCCGGTGCACTGCGGAATTCCGCAGCCGGGACGGTGGTGATGGCGATCAATCCTTCGCCCAGTTGATTGTCCTGGACAAACAAGACCCGGATAATGGCAGTCTGGGTATCGATATAGTCCAGCGTTTTTTTCTGCGGTGTGGCAGCGACCGGTTCTACGACCCGTAAGCCGGGGCGGCTGGGGAAGTTGGCGCGCATCGTCTGCATCTGAAAAATCTGCGGCATGAACCGGACGAAGTTTTCCGGCGTCAGCGGCTTTACTACAGGCATATCGCGGCGATTCAGCGACTGGCCGCTCAGCGATTCATACTGCAGGTCGCTTGATTTTTGTTCCTGGCTCATGTAGACCGGGCCGAAGCGGGGGAAGAAAAACAGTTGTTGCAACGGGGTCGTCTGATTTTGCAGAAACAATGTTAGTGTATCACATTCACCGGCCTGAAAAAATTGCCAATTGGCCGGTTGTTCGAGTGTGAAGGGAACCTCAGGCGTGGCCGGGGCGGTCGGTTTGGCCGGCGCTTTTGCGGCCGATGAAAGGGTTGGCAGGCTGCATAGTAACAGCAATAAAACAATGAGCGTCAGGCTGGCCCGGCGCAAAATTTGCAGATTGATCATGGTTCGATTTCATTCCTCCTTGGTATTGCTAAGCAAAAACTCGCTGATTTTTTGGAATACGGTTTCCCGCTCAAGGTCCAGGGTGACGACATGGCCGGATTTTTCCAACCATAGCAATTTTTTGTCGGTAGAGCCGAGCTGGTCGAAGATAAAGGAAGCGCTTTCGGGGCGGACGGTATGCTCCCGCCGCGACTGGACGACCAGCGTTGGGCAGTGAATATGGTTCAGGTCTGCTTTGACGGAGCCGATCAAATCGAGCAGACTGGCCAAGCTGGCCAAGGGCGTCTGGTCGTAGCCGGCGCTGTAATGCGGCTCTAAATCATAAGTGCGTCGTTTTTTCGGCACAAACCGACGAAACAGCCGGTATAGAGGGAGAAACGGTATTTTGCGATTGGCCAGGAAAATCGGCGTACTCAGCGCCGCCAGGCGATGTATGGGGTAGTCTGCCGCCAGTTTTAGCGCTAGCAGTCCGCCCATCGACAGGCCGACAACACTGATCTCTTTGCACAGGCCATTCAGCAGATGCCAGCCGTCGACCGCCGACCCGTACCAATGACGCCAGCCGGTCGGTTCCATGTCTTGCACA
>CAYLSL010000223.1:0-2560 GCA_964386615.1 uncultured Veillonellaceae bacterium | reverse complement strand
AGCAGTCGCCGGATATTGCGATGGGTGTCGATGTGGGCGGCGCCGGAGATCAGGGAATGATGTTCGGTTATGCGACCAATGAAACTGCCGAATACATGCCGTTGTCGATTTCATTGGCCCATAAACTGGCCAAACGGCTTTCTGATGTCCGTAAAAATGGCGAACTCGATTATCTGCGTCCAGACGGCAAGACCCAGGTCACTGTGGAATACGATGGCGATAAGCCGGTGCGGGTAGATACCATCGTTATCTCGACCCAACATAGTCCCAAGGTGAAAATATCGTATAACAGCGAGCGGACCGGCGAAAAAATGAGCGCCGTCGTTGCCGATTTCATCAAAAAAGTTGTCGAACCGGTAGTTCCGGCGGAATTGATTGATGCCAACACCCGCTATTTTGTCAACCCGACCGGCAGTTTTGTCGTGGGTGGCCCACAGGGAGACGCCGGTCTTACCGGTCGCAAAATCATTGTCGATACCTATGGCGGCATGGCCCGTCATGGCGGCGGCTGCTTCTCCGGCAAAGATCCAACGAAAGTCGACCGTTCGGCAGCTTATGCCGCCCGTTATGTGGCCAAAAATGTCGTAGCTGCCGGATTGGCGGATCGCTGCGAGATTCAGCTGGCTTATGCGATCGGTGTCGCGGAGCCGGTATCCGTGTTGGTTGAAACATTCGGTAGTGCAAAAGTGGCGGAAGAGCTGATTGCAAAATTAATCGTCAAGCATTTTAACCTGACGCCTGCTGGAATTATCAAGACGCTCGACCTGCGTCGGCCGATTTACAAGCAAACGGCTGCTTATGGTCATTTTGGCCGGACGGATGTTGAACTTCCCTGGGAAAAAACCGATAAAGCCGACGTATTGCGCCAAGAAGCCGGTTTGTAGAATTCGCGGCTGGTAGAAAAGATTCCTATATTGGATAATGTTCGAAAGTACGGAAATGAGCAATCAAATCCGTACTTTTTTTATTATATTCAGCAGGGTTTTTCTTTTCTTTCGCGAAGAAAGTAAAAGTTGGAATTGTACGGCAAATCTAAATTTGGGTGGTGGAGAGAAAATGTTTTATCGTGTAAACATGGCAACCCTAAAAGTTTCCCAAGAAGCGGGCGATCAGTATCAAGGTTTGGGGGGCCGGGCCCTCAGTTCGAAGCTTGTTGAGACTGAAGTTGATCCTACGGCTCATCCGCTTGGTGAGAAGAACAAATTGATATTTGCCACCAGCCTATTGTCGGGCACCGGGGCGCCTAACGGTGGTCGGATGTCGCTGGGCGCGAAAAGCCCTCTCACCGAAGGGATTAAGGAAAGCAATGTCGGTGGTGCGATGGGCAGTAAGTTGGGACGGATGTCAATCCGGGGAATTATTTTTGAAGGATTGCCGCAGAAAGAAACCTGCTATGTGGTAAAAGTGACGGTGGATGGCGTTTCAATTGAAGAAATCCCTCAGCTCAAAGGGTTGGACATCTATGCCACCGTTGCAAAATTGCAGGAAAAGTACGGCGAAAAAGTTGCTATCGCCTGTATCGGAACAGCGGGTGAACATAAGATGGCTTCTGCCTGTGTCGGTTTTACCGACATGGAAGGAGCACCGACCCGTCAGGCCGGACGTGGCGGCTTGGGAGCCGTTATGGGCAGCAAGGGTGTAAAAGCAGTTGTCGTTGATGACAGCGGTGTCGGTAAAATATCTTTCGCCGATGAAGCAGCTTACCGTGCCGGTGCGAAGAAATTGGCCAATGCTTTGATGACGCATCCGGTGACCAGCCAGGCTTTGCCGGCTTATGGGACTGATGTTCTGGTCAATATTATGAGCGAAGCCGGCGGTTTGCCGACCCGCAGCTTCACTTCCGGTCGTTTCGAAGGCGCCAATGATATCGGCGGCGAAACGATGGCAGCTGTCAACAAGGAACGCGGCGGCAAATCAGGCCATGGTTGTTCACCGGGCTGCATGATCCGTTGTTCTAATATCTATAAGGACAAAAAAGGTGATGTACTGACCGGCGGTTTTGAATATGAAAGTGTCTGGTCGTTGGGGGCTAATCTTGGCATCAACAATCTGGATGATGTTGCCATGATGAATCGTCTCTGCGATGATTACGGCGTAGATACAATTGACATGGGTGTGGCACTGGGAATTGCAATGGAAGCCGGAATCGTAAAATTCGGTGACAGCAAAGGAGCCATCGCCTTATTGCAAGAAGTCGGCAAAGCGACACCCATGGGGCGGATTCTTGGCGCCGGAGCGGCAATTACCGGTAAAGTGCTCGGCATGCGCCGGGTGCCGGCTGTTAAGGGACAGGCGATCCCGGCCTATGATCCGCGTGCCGTTAAAGGACAGGGTGTAACTTATGCCACTTCACCGATGGGGGCCGATCATACGGCCGGTTACGCCGTTGCAACCAACATCCTCAGTGTTGGCGGCAAAGTTGACCCGTTGGGTGCTGAGGGACAAGTCGATCTTTCACGCAACCTGCAAATTGCCACTGCGTTTGTTGACAGTACAGGTTTGTGTCTGTTTGTTGCCTTTGCCATTCTGGATATCGCTGAAGGCCTGGAAGGGATTGTTG
>CAYLSL010000222.1:0-2586 GCA_964386615.1 uncultured Veillonellaceae bacterium | reverse complement strand
GAAAAATTTGCCCCGCTCGGCCTGATGGGACTGCCCTATCCGACCGAATACGGCGGCGCCGGCGCCGACCAGATCTCGTATGTGCTGGCTGGTTTCGAAATCAATAAGGCCTGCGCTTCCACCGGCTGCGCCTACTCCGTTCACATTTCGCTGAACGGCTGGCCGATCTTCGCCTATGGTACCGAAGAGCAACGGCAAAAATACTCGGCCCCCCTGTTCCAGGGCAAACTGGTCGGTGCGTTCGGCCTGACCGAACCCGGCGCCGGCAGTGACTCGGGCGCCCAGCTCACCACAGCGGTCGAAGACGGCGATTTCTATGTCCTGAACGGCGAAAAATGCTTCTGCACCAATGCCGGACTGGCCGAAGTCTATGTCGTGTTCGCGATGACCGACAAGAGCAAAGGCGTCAAAGGCATCAGCGCCTTTATCGTCGAGAAGGATACGCCGGGCTTTACGTTCACCAAACAGGAAGAAAAGATGGGCATCCGCGCCACCGTGCAGCGCAACCTGTTCTTTGAAAACTGCCGGATTCCCAAAGCCAATCTGCTCGGCAAAATCGGCGAAGGTTTCAAGATTGCCATGACCACGCTGGACGGCGGCCGGATCGGCATTGCCGCCCAAGGCGTCGGAATCGCGATGGGCGCCTATGAATACGCGCTGAAATATTCCAAAGAGCGCGTGCAGTTTGGCCAGCCGATCTGCAACCAACAGGCGATTGCCTTCAAACTGGCCGAAATGGCGACCAAAATCGAAGCCGCAAAATGGCTGACCCTGCATGCCGCCTATCTGAAAGACAACAAACTGCCTTATTCGAAAGAAGCGGCAATGGCGAAAATGTTTGCCACCGATACCGCCATGGAAGTCACGACCGAAGCGGTCCAGATTCTCGGCGGCCACGGCTTCCTGCGCGACCATCCGGTGGAGCGGATGATGCGCGATGCCAAGATCACCCAAATCTATGAAGGCACCAACGAAGTTCAGAAACTGGTCATTTCCGGTTCGATTCTGCGGTAGTTGGTGGACATATGAGCAAAATCGCGTTTGTATTTCCCGGACAAGGAACCCATTATGTCGGTATGGGAATGGAGTTGGCCGATCGGTATCCGGAAGCTTCGGCAGTCTTTGACCGCGCCAATGAAGTGATGGGAATCGATATTCGCCGCCTCTGCAAGGAAGGGCCGGAATCGGAGCTGCTCAAAACCGAGAACTCCCAGCCGACCATCCATACCACAGCGCTTGCCATATTGAAAGTTGTCGAAAAATATGGTTTTTCCGCCAATGTGACGGCCGGGTTCAGTCTGGGTGAATATGCGGCATTGGTCTATGCGGGGGTCTTCCAGTTCGAAGACACCGTGAAACTGGTGAAACAACGCGGCATTTTCATGCAAAACGCGGTTCCTCAGGGGCTGGGAAAAATGTGCTGGATTACCGGACTGGATCGCGATGCGATCCGAAAAATCGTTGAAGACTCCAAAGATCGAGGGCTGATTGAGTGTTCCAACTTCAACTGCCCCAAACAGATTATTGTCGCCGGGTATGCGGCCGCCGTGGAAAAAGCGGCCGCCCTGGCGATGGAACGCGGCGCCGAACAAACCACATTCCTCAAGGTCAGCGGCCCGTTCCACACCAGTCTGCTTACAGGCGCCGGCCGGCAGCTATATGATCTGTTGGGCACGGTCAAAATGGGCAAACTGACCAAGAAAGTCGTCAGCAATGTGACGGCGAAATATTTCAGCGAGACCGACGACATTCGGCAATTGCTCAATGAGCATGTCTACAAGGCAGTAATGTGGGAGGACTCGGTGAACACCATGCTGGATGACGGCGTCGACACGTTCATCGAGATCGGTCCCAAACATCTGCTGACGACATTCAATCAAACAACAGCGGAACACAGGGGCATCAAAGCCCGCTGCCTTAATGTCGAGAATGTCGAAACCTTGGAGACGTTCCTGCGCGAAATGGAAAGAAAAGCGTAGGCGGGCGATGAAGTGGCAGGAAAATGCCACATTGGCGCAAAATCTATTAGTAGAGACAAATATCACATTATGGAGGCGGTAGACAAATGGAAATCAAAAGAGTACTGGTAATTGGCGCAGGCCAGATGGGTAACGGCATTGCCCAGGTCATGCTGCAGGGCGGTCTGGAAGTCGTCATGCAGGACATCGACCAAAAGTTTGTCGACAAAGGGATGGCCAACATCGAGAAGAATCTCGCCAAAATGGTGGAAAAGGGCAAACTGACCGCCGAAGCCAAAGAGGCCATGTACAAGAACCTCTGCGGCGTTGTCGAGCTGGATGCTGCATCCTGCAAAGTTGACCTGGTGGTCGAAGCGGTTGTCGAAAACATGAAGATCAAAAAAGACATCTTTTCGAAAGTCGACGCCCTGTGTCCGGAACATACGATCCTGGCATCCAACACCTCCTCGCTGCCGGTCACAGCCATCGGCGCGATGACCAAACGGCCGACCAAAGTCTGCGGCATGCACTTCTTCAATCCGGCTCCGCTAATGGCGCTGGTCGAAGTCGTCAGCAGCCTGGCGACCGCTCCGGAAACTGCACAGGCCGTATACGACCTGGCCAAGAA
>CAYLSL010000221.1:0-2591 GCA_964386615.1 uncultured Veillonellaceae bacterium | reverse complement strand
AGGCATCGAACATTTCCGTACATCGGTGGCCACCGGCATGGAAATCATCGAATCGTTGCGCGGACATACGACCGGTATGGCAGTACCGACTTATGTTGTCGATGCGCCGGGCGGCGGCGGTAAAATCCCGGTCATGCCGCAATACCTGATCTCCCAGTCCGACAGTCAGGCAATTCTGCGTAACTATCAGGGCAACATCTTCGCCTATGCCCAACCGCCCAAGCATTATACCGACCCGGACGAACCCTGTAAACTCTGCGGCAAAGCCCATCTGGGAATCAGCACGGAAAAATGCATCAACGGAAAATAGACGAAGGAGTTGGAAATAATGAAAGGTTCTCCCTATGGGATTCATCGCGTTCTGGAACCGGCGGGAACATTGCCGCAGGCAGCCTGGAAAATCAGCAACAACATGGAAATCTGCGACAATGAGATTCTTATCGATGTCGATATCCTGAACATTGATGCCGCCAGTTTCACCCAGATCAAGAAAGCCGCCAACATGGATGTCGAAAACATCAAAGCAACCATGCTGGACATCGTAGCCAAGCGTGGCAAGCATCACAACCCTGTGACCGGGTCCGGCGGCATGCTGGTCGGGCGGGTCAGTGCAATCGGCGCCGACTTGCAAAACCGCGACCTGAAGGTTGGCGACCGGATTGCCACCCTCGTCTCGCTGTCGCTGACTCCGCTGGTCATTAACAAAATCAAAGCGGTGCATATTGATCGCGATCAAGTAGAAATCGAAGGTCAGGCTGTATTATTCGAGTCCGGCATTTACGCCAAACTGCCGGATGACATGCCGGATGCATTGGCGCTGGCAATCCTTGACGTGGCCGGTGCACCGGCGCAAACAGCCCGATTGGTCAAGCCGGGCGACACAGTCGTGATTATTGGCGGTGGCGGCAAATCAGGTACCCTGTGTCTATATGAAGCCAGGAAACGAGCTGGCGTGACCGGCACGATCATAGGTATCGGTTCGGGCGCCAAAAGCTGCCAGCGTATCCGCGAGTTGGGCTGGGCCGATCATGTGCTGGAAGTGGATGCGACCAATGCCGTGGCTGTGATGGAAGCCGTGGCTGCCGTTACCAACGGAAGGTTCGCCGATGTTACCATCAACTGCGTAAATATTCCCGGCACGGAAATGGCTTCGGTGCTGGCGACCCGCGACTATGGAACTGTATATTTTTTCTCGATGGCGACCAGCTTCACCGCAGCCGCGCTTGGCGCCGAAGGGGTCGGCAAGGACGTGAACATGATTATCGGCAATGGCTATACCTATCGCCACGCCGAGATTTCGCTACATCTGCTGCGGGAAAGTCCCCAGCTGCGACAGCTGTTTGAAACCATTTATGCCTGACCGGAAAAACCAAGCCAGCGACCTCCTGTCGTTGGTACAACACAGTAATGCAAGCAGCGTATCCTGCATTGGTCTAGCCAAAAACGTCGGCAAGACGGTTGCGTTTAATCATCTGGTCGAACAGGCTGCAGCCCGGTCGTTGCGACTGGGACTGACCTCCATCGGTCGCGACGGGGAAAAACGCGACGAAGTTTTTCACACGCCCAAACCCCGTATCTTCGCTCCAACCGGCGCTTTACTGGCAACCGCGACCGATACGTTGAAACGCTGTGAAGCCACGGTGGAGGTTCTGCAACACACTGGCTTCGCCAGCGCCATGGGAGAAATTTTGCTTGTCAGGACAGCTTCCGCCGGGTTAGTCGAACTGGCTGGACCGACAATGATCAACCAACATCAGGCGTTACAGAAACTATTTATCCAACATGGCGCGCAGCTGACGCTGATCGACGGAGCACTCGACCGTGTCAGTCCGGCCGTTCCCGGTCTGGCGCAAGCGATTATTTTGTCGACGGGTGCTGCGCTGGGACAGAACGTCGAACTGGTGCTGGCCAAGACACAGGACCGGATCAACCGACTGACACTGCCGCAGATATCCCCACCACTGCTGCCGGTTTGCCGACAGATTACGAACGCAAACCAAGTGGCGCTGCTGGACGAGGAATTGCGAATCAACACCCTGGACACGCCGCACTCGCTGCTAGCCGGTGAACTGCTAAAGCAAGCCATCACAAACCGGACCGAATCTGTGGTGTTATCCGGTGCTGCCGGCGACACGATTCTGGACTGTCTGCTAGCCAGCCAACGCCGCGGCAAGCTTCAGCTGGTGTTGAAGAACGGCGCGGCCCTGTTCTGTTCGCCAGAACTTTGGCGGCGATTTACCGCAGCCGGTGGCAGTATCCGGGTAGTAGAACCGATTCACCTGTTGGCAGTCACCATCAATCCGGTTTCATTGAGAGGCGCCCCGCTGGATGCAGCCGAATTTTTCAGCCAAATGGCCGCCGGTTTGGCGCCATATCCAGTCTTTGACCTGGTGCAGTCTTTTAGCACGATTGGTCGCAAGTAACAAAAGTGGCGGAGCAAAAGCCATCCCGACAAGAGATGGCATCTTCGCAGGGAGATGAAGTGATGTCACATCTACTAATTGATGATACGTTGGTTGCCAAAGCCCGTGAGTCGGCTAAAATCATTGCCTGTCAGGTAAAACAGTCAGTCAACGGACTGACGACCTCCA
>CAYLSL010000220.1:0-2613 GCA_964386615.1 uncultured Veillonellaceae bacterium | reverse complement strand
TTGGCGTCATATCTACGTGAACTGGCAGATGGTCTGACGAGCGCCTGGTTCGCATACGAATCCCTCCTTTCGTTTATACGCCGGCCCGGCGAACAAATTCCCCGACGCAGCCTTCTGTCCAGTGCAACAACCGTTCCACCCGGTTGCGAAAATGATTGTTGGCAATGATGCAGGGAATGGCTACGAGCAATCCACCGGCCGTATTGTATAACGCTTCGGATATACCGGCCGCCAGAATCTGCGGGTTGCCAAGACCGGTCATCGAAGCCGCCTGAAAGGTTTTGATCATTCCCAGCACTGTCCCCAGCAGGCCCAACAGCGGGGCGACGGTCGCAGCCGTCGTCAATACGTACAAGTTGCGTTCCAGCACTGGCATTTCCGCCCGGACCGTATCTTCGACTGCGTTTTGGCGGGCATCACATTCACAAGCTGGAATCATGGCAGCCGCAGTCCACATCTTGCCGTACACGCTTTGCCTTACCGCCTCTTCGGCAAAGGTTGCCGCGACACTGGCGGCCGGATCAGTCAGCAATGCCCGGATTCTGGCCGACTGCGAATCGGCCGCACGATAATATAGCCAGCGTTCGATAATGACTGCGCAAGCCACCAGTGAACAGGCGATAATCGTAATGATGACCCAGCCGCCTTTTTCAAGAATATCCAGCATAAAAACCTCCTAGAAACTCTGGCTCAGCTTCAGATAAAAGGCCCGTTCCGGCTGTAAATAGTGCGACGTGCCATTTGACACCACATCCCGGCGGTCCAGCAAATTCTCCACCCGCAGCTGCAGCTGTGTATCTTTAGCCAACTGATACTGCAGCACCAAATTAATCGGCAAAGTCGGCTCCAGACCGTCCTTGCGGCCTGCCAGATAATTGGCCGTTAAGCTGCCCTGCCACTTGCCATGGTGATAAGTAAGACCGCCGTTCAATTGAAACTTGGCGAAGGTTGGCGCCCAGTCGCCACCATCACGACGTTCCTCCGGGTTATTGACGTTGGCGCCCAGGTTGAACATCCAGCGTTTGTTGACACGCCGGTCATAGGTAACTTCCAGACCCGTGTTGCGAAAATCCGAATTATAAGGGCTATAATTACCTGAGTTTTTGGGGGTTTCTTCCCATTGGATATAGTTTGTAAAGTCCATACGATACAGAGCTATTTTTAACGAATCCGCGGCGCCGATTTTTTTCCAGCCCACCTCGTAAGTATAGCCATATTCCGGTTTCAAATTGGGGTTGGCTGTTTTACGCCAGGTTGATCCATACATATCCGATAGATTGGGCATGCGAAATGCTCTACCCACATTTAAATACAATGATTGTTCCTTGTTCAGGCTATGCAGCAGTTGTACCTGCGGATTGAATTCATTGTAATCATTCGCGCCGGCCTGTTGACGGATGAATTCCTGCCGCGCCCCGACAATCAGATTGGTTTTTGCCGAAAGCGGGTGATTAACCTGGGCAAAAACAGAATAAAAATCGCGCTTTTTGAGCGATAGATAGGCAGAGGAAGCATTATTCTGCGCATAAAAACTTTCATCAGCACTGATCGAGTCGTTTTGCCACGATACGCCAGCCAGATACTGGCCGAATTTTGTCTGCCAGCTGGCTTGGCTATCCAGGCCGAAAGTAGCAAAATAGGTGGTATTATCGCCGGACCGGACACCAGCTGACGTATATTTGCGATACTGCCTGGCCGACCAGTTTCCATATGCTTTAGTCAGCCAACTGCCATGTTTGATCTGCAAGGCAAGCGAATTTTTGACATCTTTTTGTGCAATCCGCTCATCCAGTGTATTGCCGATTTCCTTCATCCGTTCGACATTAAATTCATCTGAATCATATTGATGCGTCAACGTCACCGCATCATTGATCGCCCAGGACCAGCGCAAAAAATTACGTTCTTCACCACGAAACGCCGTATATTTCCGATTCAGGCCATTGCTTGACCAGGGCTCGCTAATCGCCCCCATATCCCCCACCTTTTCATGACTGGCGGTGATGGAGAATTTATCGGCCTGCAATGAAAGATTCTGCCGATTCGTGCCAAAACTGCCGGTCTCGGCTTCCACACTATTCTTCACCCTCTTTTTCGTGACAATATTGATAACCCCGCCCATTGCCGAAGATCCGTACAACGTCGAAGAAGCCCCTTTAATGATTTCCACTTTCTCAATATTGTCAGGAGGAATCCGCTCCAAAGAATAATACCCGGAAAGATTCGTTGGAATGCCATCCAACAAAATCACCGTGCCGCGATCCATGCCTCGGATGACGATTTTCGCCGTCATTGAAGAATACAGATGTCCCATCGCCCCATAGCCGTCATAGGTCAATCCAGTGGCAAACTTCAGTGCTTCCAGTAAATTTGATGCTCCGGTTTCTTTGATTTGCTCGCCAGTCAGTACCTGAACCGATGCCGCCGTTTTTAAATCCTTCGACTCGCGCCGCATCGCCGTCACCAAAACTGGATCGAAATTATATTCCTGCTTTTCTTCCATTTTGGCCAGTCCCGGCAGCCCGATACAGAGACTGCCTGCCAGAATACCAGCCAGTGTGCGCCGTGACCAAACGCGAGCCCATTTTTTGCTCAGTTTCATTTGCCACACTCCTC
>CAYLSL010000219.1:0-2639 GCA_964386615.1 uncultured Veillonellaceae bacterium | reverse complement strand
CCCGGTACCATCCAGTTGGCCAGGTTGCCTTCCTGATCGACCTGCAAGGCGCCGAGAACCGTTGCCGCCAGATGGCCGCCGCGGACGATGCCGAACGAAGTCGCGCTGTCAAAAAAAGCGCCGCCTTGCTGAATGGTCACTGGCTTGCCGCCGGCATTGACGAGATCGGGGATGGCATCCCCATTAGCCGCCGGACCCAAGCCGACAAACCCGTTTTCCGAGTGCAGGGTCACATGTACACCCTCCGGCAGATGATCGGCGACCATTGTCGGAATACCGATGCCCAGATTGACCAGATCGCCGTCCGCAAATTCCTGTCCGACCCGTTTGGCGATGAGTTCTTTTGCGTCCATATGTTTTCCCTCCTCAACCCTGAACCAGATAGTTAACGAAAATACCCGGCGTCATGACTTCGTCGGGATCGATTTCACCGGTTTCCACGATGTTCTGCGCCTCGACGATTACGACCTGGGCCGCGGTCGCCATCAGCGGATTGAAATTGCGGGCTGCTTTGCGGAACACAAGGTTGCCGGCCTTGTCGGCCTTGTACGCCTTGATTAATGCAACATCCGCTTTAATCGGCAATTCCAGCAGATAGTCCTTGCCGTCGATCGTCAGTTTTTGTTTGCCTGCCTCCACCGGCGTACCGACGCCAGTCGGGGTCAGGATGCCGCCCAGACCGAACCCGGCCGAACGGATCCGCTCCGCCAGCGTGCCTTGCGGCACCAGGTCGACGGTCAGCTCGCCGGCGTTCATTTGACGGCCGGTTTCCGGATTGGTGCCGATGTGGGAGACGATGACTTTTTTGAACTGGCGGTTCACCACCAGTTTGCCGACGCCCGCGTCGGGAAATGCCGTGTCGTTGCAGACGAGGGTCAGGTCTTTGGTCCCGTCGGCCAGTACCTGGTCAACCAGGGTTTGCGGCGTGCCGCAACCGAGGAAACCGCCCACCATGACGGTCATCCCGTCCTTGAGGAATGCCATTGCGTCAGTCGTTGAAATGATTTTGGCCATGAAAGGTTGCTCTCCTATCGTATTGATTTTGAAGGCGACAGATAAATTCAGGGATTACCAAAGCCCGATCGCTTTCCAATATGGCAAGCCAACACCCAGGAAACAAAAGAGGTATACCAACGACATCACAAAACCGGTGCGCCACCATACTGCCTGACTGATATATCCCGAGCCATAGTAAATCGGACCAACGCCATTGCCATAATGAGTAAGGCAAGAGAAGAAATTATAAAAGAACCCCATGGATAAGGCAACAAGCATGGGCGGGGCGCCTGCCGCGCCGGCAACGGCGATAAAGGCAGGATACATTGCTACTACATGCCCGGTTATGGAAGCGAATAGATAATGCGTATACAAAGAGATAACCAATATTGCAATTAACGTTAGCAGCCAAGGAACACCAACCAGCGATGCTGCGGTTAATTTGCTGAACCAAGCAATCAAACCATGCTTGTTGAGTAAGCCTGCAAGGGTACTTAAAACGCCGATCCAAACCATAGTATCCCATGCACCGGTTTCATTAAGCACATCTTTCCAGGTTAACACATTGGTTAACAAAAGGACCGAACCACTTCCCAAAGCGATCAGCGTAGCATCAAGTTTGGTGAAGGATGCGGTGGCCCATAATAAAATGCTGCCGACAAATACGATAGACATTATTTTTTCTTCTCGTGTCAGCGGGCCCATAGCCTTTAATTCTTTTGCCGCATATTCGGGTGCTTCCGGTGTCGTTTTTTGCTCTGGCGGAACGATGTAATATAAGATAATCGGAATTAAGATCATAGCCAGGGTTCCCGGGACAAATGCGGCAATAGCCCACTGCATCCAGCTGATATTGATGCCGAATGCTTGTTGAGCGAACATCACCATCATTGGGTTGGCGATCATTGCAGTCATGAATAAACTGCCGCTAACGCAGTTGGATTGAAAACCGACCTGCATAAAGTATGCGCCGATTTTATTCGCGGTAGGACCAGGTTCAGAACCAAAAGTGCTGGATAAACTTTTGGCTATAGGGTAAACGATAGCACCGCCGCGGGCAGAGGTTGAAGGCGTTGCCGGGCTAAACACGTACTCGCTTAACATGAGGGCAAATCCTAATTTTAAAGTTTTGTCACCAAACATCTTGATCAACATAAAAGATATTCGGCGGCCTAAGCCGGTTTTACTAAACCCGCGTGAAAGCAAGAACGCGGATACAATGAGCCAAATAGTTGAACTGGAAAACCCAGCAAGCAATTCGTTCATTTTGGCCAACCCCAAAAAACCGACCAGACTCAGACTCGCAAGGGAAAGAGCCCCCAGTGGAATTGGCTGAATGATGCAACCGATGATCGTGCTCACAAATACGGCCAATAAGGTCCAGGCTACCGGCTTGACTCCCACAGGCACGGGAAGCAGGTAAATAAGAGCCCCGCTGCCCAAAACAATGAGCCATTTTTTAGTTAGAGTGCTCATGCACATACCGTCCCTTCATTAATTGCTTTTTTTATGTAACCCCAGTATTAATCTTGCCTCAGCCGGTGTTGCAATTTCCTTGCCCATGGCCAGCGCGATGTTTTTCATTCGCTGCAGCAATGCCAAATTGGTGGCGAGCACTCCTTTGGCAAAGTAGATATTGTCTT
>CAYLSL010000218.1:0-2676 GCA_964386615.1 uncultured Veillonellaceae bacterium | reverse complement strand
GCGAGTTTTGTGATGCATTTGAAAATCCTTCAAAATGGACACTGGGTTCTGGTGACAAAGATCCCCTGCCGGGTTCTGACCGACCCAATGTTTTTCATCTTGATGACCCCTCTGGTTTAGATGAAATTTCATCCTTGCTTGAACACGCGCATATTCGAAGCATTGCCGTAATTGGGATAACTCCCTTTGCTTTTTCTGCAGGACTGACATTGCAGCAACGCAGCTTCAAAGTTACGCTTGTGGCTTCCGGGTCGGAAACAGTTCTTGTCCAAACTAATCTGCAAAAAAATACTGTAGTATCCTTTTTCAACCGCTTCGGAATTAGCTGCCATCCGCACACAGCGCTATCGCTTAAAGGCTCGCAAGTCCACTGCCAAAGCGGCTACTGCGGCTTCATCTGCGAAGGGCGTTTTATCAAAGAAAGCGAAGCCGTTGGTTGTGTTGTGACCAATGGCGGCAACATTTATGCTGACGCGGTAATCATTATTGAAAGTTAACAGGGGAGGTGTGCTCATGAAAAGACGGGATTTCCTAATAAAAACCGGGCAGGCTGCCTTGGGGATTACTCTGGGAAGCACGCTATTTCAAAATCCCATAGGCCCCTTAACGACAAAGGCTGCTTCTCCTCTTGAAGGCCTATTAATTATTGACCCCCATGCACACCCGGATATGAATGCACCTTATTGGCAAGATAATTCATCGAGCTACCGTTACATGAAAGAAATTGGCATGGCAGCGAGCTGTTATTCTGCGATTGGCGATTCCGGCTGGCGCTCTAAAACGAATCGCAGCAATTTCGACATCGCCGTTTCATATATTGATTACTGGAAGAACACCATCTTTAAAAACCGATATGTAAAACCGGTCCTGACCTTTTCCGATCTCCCCTCACCCGGAACTTCAGTCCCAGGCGCAATTTTGGCGCTTGAAGGCGGCGACGCCCTGGAAGGACGTATTGACCGTTTAATAGAATTTTTCAATCGGGGCGTTCGCATTATCACTCTAGTGCATTATCACAACAATGAACTAGGAGATATTATGATGGCTCGATCCGGGTGGGACCCCGGAACATATCGCGGCGGGCTTTCCAGTTTTGGATCGAAAGTGATCGATAAAATGCAAGACTTAAGGATGGTCATCGATGTCGCGCACACCAGTCATAAAACGCTTAAAGACATTACATCCCACTGCCAATCGCCTCTAATTGACTCACATACTACCCTTTGCACCTCTGAAAACAAATGTGGGAGAGCTCGGTCAAAAACGGAAATGGAGTGGATTGCAAAAACAGGCGGAGTTGTTTGCTCCTGCCCTGCAGCATGGCATGGCAAACAGGGAAAATCCTTTCAAGACTGGGCCAAAGAATTATGGGAAATGAAATCACTGATCGGAATCGAACATATTGGCATCGGCACCGACGGCGGTGGCGGTCTCCCATTAATCACGGGTTATCAAGATGTTCGAGATTTGCCAAAATTAATGGGCGCAATGGTTGACGTAGGTTTTAGTCGAGATGAAATCGCAGCTTTCATGGGCGGCAATGTTCACCGTGTATTAAGCAAGTGCCTTAGTGCTTAATGTAGTCGACTGACAACTTTAACCAATATAGAAATTGCTGCAAAAAGAAAAAGGCCGTCGGCATAGCCGACAGCCTTTTATTTTAATGGAGCCGCTGATAAGATTTGAACTTACGACCCGCGCATTACGAATGCGCTGCTCTACCACTGAGCTACAGCGGCATGTCACGTGACATTTATTATACGGATTATTGCCAAACAAGTCAAGAGTTGTACGGATTTGCGACAAGGATTCTCCCTTTTATTTGCGTTTGTCTCACCACTTCATGAAAAGTTTACTGACTCGCAACCACCCGGTTTCTCCCTTCATTTTTCGCACGATACAATGCTTTGTCAGCACGAACCATCAATTCATTTAAAGACTCTATTGTCGTAAAATGTTCGGCTAGCCCAATGCTCGCCTGCAGCCTAATTAAGTGCTGGTTGTCTGTTCTAAAAACGGTATCTTGAATGCTTTGGCGCAAACGGTTGGCGACGAGGACAGCTTCCTGAACGCTGGCTTCCAGCAACAGAATAGCGAATTCTTCACCGCCGACACGCCCCAGTATATCAGTTGCTCGCATAGCTTCTCTGCAAAGGTTAGCCACCAATTTTAGAACGACATCCCCGGAGTCATGGCCAAAGTTATCATTTACTTCTTTAAAATGGTCGATATCCACCATCAATAGTGCACATGAGCCTCCATATCGCCGCATACGCTGGAGCTCCTCTTCCGCTCGCATCAGAAAATGGCGCCGGTTAAATATTCCGGTAAGCCCATCCGTTGTAGCCTGTAGCCGGAGTTCTTCTTCTAACAGCTTTCGGTCGTTAATATCTCGATCTATTCCTATAAGCGATCCCGTTGCGCTGTCAAGGTCCCACATAAGTGAAAGGCTTGAAGTATGCCAGTGCCAACCGCCATCCTTATGCCTTACCCGGTACTCAATATTGCTCTGTTTTTCACCGGTGTCTTTACATCGTTGAAAAAACTCCCACCATGCCGGCTGATCCGCAGGATGCATATACTTTGTAATTGGATAACCAACTAGGTCGTTAATAAGATCGTCCGGATTTTGCCGCCAATTAGGTGAAATATAGGTAATAATCCCCTCCATCGACA
>CAYLSL010000217.1:0-2690 GCA_964386615.1 uncultured Veillonellaceae bacterium | reverse complement strand
GCTGGTTGAATATTGGACTCTTCAATATGATTTCTTACCATCGCTACAAAATCGGCATCAGCCAGCTGCCGCGGTGAAACATTTACAGCCACATGAAGGTGGTGTTGTCCAAGGTTTGCCAGCTTGCGGGCAAACCGGCAAGCTTCGCCAAACACCCATTCGCCAATTGTCAAAATTAATCCGCTTTGTTCAGCTAGAGGAATAAATTTGGCTGGTGAAATGGAACCATGCTCTTGGCTATTCCAACGTAAAAGGGCCTCGAAGCCGATGACCTTTTCACTGACAAGAGAGATCTGCGGCTGGTATTGTAACGAAAACTCACCACGTTCCAATGCGTGTCGCAAGTTATTGGTCAACACAAGTTTTTCATAAGCATCCTTCAGCATCGCCGCCTCATAGAACCGCCAACAGTTTCGACCGGCGGCTTTGGCTGCATACATTGCATTATCGGCATTTTTTAGAATATCCTGGGCTTGGTCTCCGTCACTGGGGTACAAGGTTACCCCGAGGCTGGCGGACATGTGGATGTTTCGTCCCGCAATGCAATACTCCCGTTGGGCAGCCAACACCAAGTCGTCGGCGATTTGGGCGATGCGGCGAAGATTGTTTTCTCCTGGCAGAATGACAATGAATTCATCACCGCCGACACGAGCCACAAAAGCATCTGGGCCAACAGCACAACTAATCTGTTCAGCAGCAGCCTTGATCAGGTCATCACCACAGGCATGGCCAAAACTGTCATTTACTGTTTTCAGATCATCCAGATCGATGAACATTACAGCGCCGCTTGAATCCCCGCGGCGGGCGTTTTGCATCTCTTCCTCCAGACGATTGTTCAGATAGGCTCGGTTGGGAAGGCCGGTCAGAGGATCGTGAAAAGCCTGATAACGAGTCTGCTGGTGCGCCAGCGCGTTTTTTACGGCAATGGCTGCGACAGTGGCGAATTGTTCAAAGATGACCAGCTTTTCCGACTCCATCACTATAGGTTCGCCAAATAGCGCCAACCCGATACTACCAATTGTTTTGCCATCAATTTTCAGCGGGGACTGCATTTCGGCCGTCATTTCCTGATTGAAGGAATTCACCATTCGCTTTGGCCAATTGGCGTAATCATGGATGACAACTGATTGGCCGGAGCGCAGTACTTCGCCAAAGATGCCCTGCCCGTCAAACAGGCGGGTCATGCCTGTTTGCACCTGATATCGGCCGATACCGCATTTTACTTCAACATAGCGCCCATCCGGCGTGAACAGGACAATAAAGCCATGCGGGATTCCCATAAAGGCCTTGGCTTGTTCCAGAATATTTTGCAGTGCCTTGTCTAGATCTAGCTCGGTGACCAGTGAGGCGGTCATTTCTGCTAATTTTTGCAGCAGTTTATTCTGATAATGAATTTTTTCCTGCACCTGAGCCCGTTCAAGGGCGATTGACGCCAAGGCGCCAAACTGACTGACGACTTCGACATCTTCTTCCGTAACGGTATGAACGGCATTGGTCCAGATGACAGTAAGCGCGCCCCGGACAACCGGCCCCAGTTTTAGAGGAACGATGATCAGGGAAGCAACACGATCAAACTGTGATTGTGGCATTTTCAACGGTTCATTTTGGTAGTCCTTTGCCCATATTGCCGTTCCGCTTTGATAAACTTGAGATAATAAGCCTTGTCTTTGCTTTACGGCAATCGTTAAATTGCGCAGGTAAAATTCTGGGATCGCGCATATTTCGTGGCGGACTGAGAAGGTACTGCCATTGTTGTCAAAAAAACCGATGTAACCTTCGGGGGCGCCGACCAGTCGAACAGCATCGTGCAGCACGGATTTCAGCAGGTCATCCGTGTTGTCGCCTGTATGTGTCAACAGGCCGGTAGTGGCCCGGTATTGTTTTTCACGCAACAGAATATCGCTTTCTTTTTGCTGGCGAATGATGATTTCTTCCGCCAGTGTCTGATTGAGTGCGGACAGCTCCTGGTTGGCAGCGAACAAGTCCTGTGTTCGCAACTCTACAATTTCTTCCAACTTATTTGCGTGAAGGCGTAATTCCTGTTCCAGGCGCTTGCGTTCAGTGATGTCGCGAATAATGCCGACTGCATGCCACCCATCGGAAAGTTGAATGGAGGAAAGCGACAGTTCAATGGAAAGTTCGTGTCCGGCTTTATGAATTGCTGATAATTCGAGGGTAGTATTGATTGCATTGCCTTTGCCGGTTTGGCGAAAGGAGTCGAAAGCGATGGCGTGAGCTGCGTGGAAACGTTTCGGCGCTAGAAGCTGGTGCAGGTTTTGCCCAATCGTTTCCGACTTAGAGTAGCCGAAAAGCAGTTCGGCGGCCCGATTCCAAAAAGAAATGCATCCCTTTGGATCCATCATCAAAACTGCGTCTTGGGTTGACTCTGTGATTGCTCGGATGCGTGCTTCACTTTCACGTAATTTTTGTTCCGCCTGCTTTTTTTCAGTGATATCGCGGCTCAGTCCCAGTAGGCCGATTAGCTTTCCACTGGTACTGTGCAGCGGGAATTTGCTAACGAGCAGGGTGCCGGTTTCGCCTGAAGGAAGTCGGGTTGGTTCTTCAAAATCAATCAACGGACTGCCGCTATTCATTACCAGTTGGTCATCGGCATGAGAGCGGGCGGCAGACTCCGGGGGTTTGAAATCATAATCAGTCTTGCCGGTGATTTCTGTCTGGCAAAGCGCCCC
>CAYLSL010000216.1:0-2699 GCA_964386615.1 uncultured Veillonellaceae bacterium | reverse complement strand
CCTGTTTGACAATCACCGTTGTACCCACGAGCGATGGGAAGGGGATTTGCGCGTTGTAATGAACGTACAGTCTCCACTTTCCCGGTGGAGATTTCTTTTTTTGTACAGTAAGAGGAGGAACGAAACTTGTCGATTGGTAAATTCACGGGAATCGGCGTAGGGCCGGGCGACCCCGAATTATTGACACTGAAGGCGGTACGCGCGCTGCACGAAGCCGATGTGGTCATCGCGCCGCGCACCGAAAAACGCGACGACAGCATTGCCCTGTCGATTGCCAGGCCGCATATGCGCAGCGAAACCGAAGTGCTGGAGCTGATTTTCCCGATGGTGTACCACGCGGAATCACTCAGCGACGCCTGGCGGGAAAATCGCGATATTATCGAGCAACGGCTGGATGCAGGGCAGAATGTCGTGTTCCTCACCCTTGGCGATCCGATGTTTTACAGCACTTACATTTATGTATTTGAACTGTTGCAGGGATGCGGCCATCCGATCGAAACCGTACCCGGCGTGACGGCGTTCTGCGCGATCGCCAGCCATCACGGCACACCGATCGTCGAAGGCGATGATGTGCTCAGCGTGGTGCCGGCAACCATCAGCCCGGACAAACTGGAAAAAATACTGGCGGTATCCGACCGGCTGGTGTTGATGAAAATCTCACGCAAGTTCGAAGAACTGCGCCAGCGGCTGCAGAAACACGGATTTGCCGATCATGCCCTGATGGTTTCCAAATGCGGTCAACCGGAAGAAGAAGTGCACGAAGATTTTTTGTCGGTGCAGGCCGCCGATGTGACCTACCTGTCAACCATCCTGACCCGGCGCAACAAAACCGCCGCCGCATCAGGGACCGGCGCCGGGGTGATCAAACCGGCGAAAAAAGCGTTGTTGGTGGTTAGTTTTGGCACTTCGGTCGTGGAAACGCGCCAGGCCAATATCGATGTACTGGAAAATGAGCTGCAGGCTGCCTATCCCGGCTGGGAAATGCGGCGCGCCTTCACTTCGAAAACAGTACGGGCCCGGATTGCCGCCGAAGAAGGAATAACCATCGATTCGGCGCAGGAAGCATTGGAGCGGTTATACCGCGATGGATTTGCCGAGGTCGTTGTGCAGCCGACCCACATCATTCCCGGCGAGGAGTATGACCGGCTGATCGAAGCGATGGCACAGTTCCACCAGACGGGGGCCTTTGCGTCATTCAAGCTGGGGCGGCCGATTCTCTGCCAGGAGGGCACAGTGCCCGGACAGGTCGATGACTTCAAGATCGCGGTGGAGGCGCTCAAGACGCAGCTGCCGGTATGCGATGACGCCGAACGCACCCGTGTGGTGCTGATGGGTCATGGATCGGGCGGCCATGTGGCTGACCGCTGCTATGATTTGCTGCAGGATCGGCTGGAAGCAGCCGGATTGCCTGTGTTCACCGCAACAGTGGAAGGCGGCCGCACATTTGAAGCGGCGGTGGATTGGCTGGAACGCGAGCAGGCAGAGCGGGTGGTCCTGATGCCGTTCATGCTGGTGGCAGGCGACCATGCCCTCAACGATATGGCGGGACCGGAAGAGGATTCCTGGCAGAGCCAGCTGACCGAAGCCGGCTACCGGGTGGAATCGGTGCTGCGGGGCCTGGGCGAAAACCCGGTTTTCCGCAAAATATATCTGCAACATGTGGCGGAAGCGGTGCCGTTTGCCGAGACCATTGCCTGCGACTGCAAATAGGCGCTATTGCCAAGGAGGAAATTGGATGAGAAAAGTAACCCTGTTTTCGATTGCCCTATCAGTATTGCTATTGCCGCAACTGGCGCAAGCCATGCATATTATGGAAGGATTTTTGCCCCAACAGCATGCGTTTTTCTGGTTGGCGGCGACCGTGCCGTTTCTGGCGGTCGGCGTCGGCCGGATTAACGGCGTATTGAAAAACCACCCGGAGCGCAAGCTGCTGCTGGGATTGGTTACCGCCTTTGTTTTCGTACTGTCGGCGCTGAAGATGCCGTCAGTCACCGGGTCCAGTTCGCATGCGACCGGGATCGGCCTGTCGGCGATCCTGTTTGGCCCCTGGGTTTCGGTGGTGCTGGCCGGGATCGTGCTGCTGTTTCAGGCGCTGCTGCTGGCGCATGGCGGACTCACAACCTGGGGCGCCAATACCTTTTCGATGGGTGTGGTCGGTGGTTTGGCCGCATATCTGGTGTTTCGCGGCGTGCGCGCGGCAGGAATGTCGGAGAAGGTGGCCGTGTTTCTGGCGGCGGCGCTTGGCGATCTGGCGACTTACATGGTGACGGCCGGTCAGCTGAGCATCGCGTTTCCCGACCCGGTCGGCGGCGTCATGGCTTCTTTTGTAAAATTTGCCGGCGTGTTCGCCTTGACGCAGATTCCGCTGGCGATCAGCGAAGGGTTACTGAGCGTGGTTGTGTACAATACCCTGCTCCGTTATAACGAGCAGGGACTGATCCACCTTTGGTGGAAAGGGAAGGAGCACAAAGCATGAAGAAACATGAGAATCTGATCCTGCTGCTGCTGGTGGTTTTGATTGCCGCGTTTCCACTGGTCTGGAACGTTGGCGCCGAATTTGGCGGGGCCGATGACCAGGTGAAAGATGTCGTGGCCGAGATCAACCCTGATTACAAACCGTGGTTTTCCGCAATCTGGTCGCCGCCTTCCTCGGAAGTGGAGTCGTTCCTGTTTGCACTGCAGGCTGCGATCGGCGCCGG
>CAYLSL010000215.1:0-2711 GCA_964386615.1 uncultured Veillonellaceae bacterium | reverse complement strand
CTCATTGAAAAGCTCGCGCCCTATGGCAAACTCATTCAATCCAATACCGATGGAATCATTCTTAAAACCGAAGAGCGCTTGCTGGATGAAATTCAAGCAATTTGCAGGGAATGGGAACAGCGCACCCGCATGACGCTTGAGACGGAACGGTTTGTGCGAATCTTTCAGAAAGACGTCAATAATTACCTGATTCTGCGGGAAGACAAGACATATAAAGCCAAAGGAGCCTACGTAAAGAAACTCGATGTGCTCGATAACGACCTGCCGATAGTCAATCAGGCACTGGTGCAGTACTTTGTTTGCGGAGCGCCGCTTGCACAGACCATTCGCGGCTCGACAAATCTCATGGATTTTCAGAAGATCGTCAAAGTGTCCAAGAAGTATCTGTTTGCCGCACACGGCGATAAGGTTCTGAACGAGCGTATCTTGCGCGTATTTGCCTCCCGCAGCAAACATGATCATGGAGTTTTCAAGTACAAGTCACTGGAGCGAATCGAAAAAATCGCGAACACGCCCTCGCGTTGCTTTATTGAAAACAACAACGTTAATGGAAAATCACTTCCGGCCAAGCTGGATGTTGAATGGTATGTTGATGTGGCCCAAAAGCGCCTGAATGATTTTCTCCATGGAGGTGATGGCACTGTTTAAGGGTTATTTAAAAACGAATGGGAAGGTGCCGCAGGAAAAACTGCAATGCATGCGGCCAACGCCTCCGGTACGCGGCGATTATGCCGGTGTCCTCTCTGATGAACTGGTGCAGATCGATGTGGACAATAAAGTCCATGCCGATATCATCAAGCGGATCGTGGACGACCTGGGGCTAAGCTGCAGCATCTTGAAGACGACGCGCGGCCTGCACTTCTATTTCAAAAATGCAGGTGTGAAAAATAAGTCGGTGAAGTCGACGACTCCCATCGGCATCAGCGTGGATGTGGGCGTGGGTCTGAAGAACGCCATCGTTCCGATTGTAGTCAATGGGAAAACGCGTGAGTGGATCCAAAAAACAGATGAACCGGATGAACTGCCTGACTGGCTTCGTCCAGTGAAAATCAGCCCCGTCGATTGGTTCCGCTTGGGTGAGGGCGATGGCCGGAACCAGGAACTCTTTAACTACATTATCAAGTTGCAGTCAGCAGGAATCAATAAACCATCCATCATTGAGACTATTCAGCTCATTAACCGGTACGTTCTCAAAACCCCGCTGCCGCAAAAGGAAATCGATACAATCACCCGCGATGAAGCCTTTCCGAGTGAAGTGTTCTTTGGCGAACATGGGCGGTTTCTCCATGACCGGTTTGCGCATTGGTTTATCAATAACGAACGCGTCGGTCGCATCAACGAAGTGCTGCACATCTACTGCGACGGCTTGTATACCGAAAACGTGGAAGTGTTCGAACGCAAGATGCTGGAGAAGGTGCCGAACTTAAGGGCTAGTCAGCGCATGGAAGTCCTGCGCTACATTCGTGTGCGCTGCGAAGAAGAGTTGAAATTGGCTGATGCCCGCTACGTTGGGTTGAAAAGTAAAGTCTATGATGTATTGACTGATCAACTTCTCGATTATGCGCCGCAGATTGTGCTGAAAAATCGCGTTCCCTATGATTATGATCCGGCGATTCACAACCAACATGTGGATGCGGTGATTAATAAAGTCACCTGTCGTGACGCAAGCTTGCGCCTGCTCCTTGAGGAGATGATCGGCTACTGCCTGTACCGGAAAAAGTCATTCGGAAAAACCTTCTTTCTGACCGCCGGGGGCGAAAACGGCAAATCGACCTTTCTCCAGATGATAAAAACGATGCTCGGTCGCGAAAATATCGCCAGTCTTGAGCCTGCCGATTTTGAAAAGCGCTTTGTCAATGCACAACTGTTCGGCAAGCTGGCCAACATTGGTGATGACATCAGCAGCAATTATCGGGAAAACTCAAGCATCTTCAAGAAGCTTGTCACCGGCGACAGCATTATGGTTGAGAACAAAGGCGAAAAACCGTTTATGCTTGATAATTACGCGACGCTTATATTCTGTACTAATGAAATGCCGCGCATCAACGACCAGTCGCATGGCTTCATGCGTCGACTGGTGATCATTCCGTTCAATGCCAAATTTAGCCCGCAAGATCCTGATTTTGACCCGTTTATTTCAGAGAAGCTGCTGACGGACAGCGGCATGAAATATCTCCTGAAACTTGCGATTGAGGGTTTGAAGCGGCTGCTTGCCAATAAGCGCTTTACCCATAGTCTCAAGGTTGCCGATCAGCTCAAAGAATACGAGGAAATCAATAATCCGGTGCTCCTATTTGCCCAAAACTATGGGATTGAGAATCAGGCGGTGGCTGACGTGTATTTGAAATATGCGGCCTGGTGTCGGGAAAATGGCCTGTCCCCGGTCAGTAATATTAATTTTGGCCGGATCTTAGGAACTAAAAGGCTATTCAAGACCGCATTTCGCCGAATTGACGGGAAATCTATCCGTTACTATGTCAAGTTTTGATTGGTTGTCACGGATCGATCACAGATGATCACGGATGAAACCCGCATAAAATCTGGGTGTCACGGATGTCACGGATGATTTCATACTTAGATGAAATTTCAAATTTAAGAATTATAAATATATATAATATAGGGATTTATCCGTGATCTGTGACAGAAATGCTGAAATGGTCCGAAAAATATGGCGTAAAAGGCGTCACGGATGAAAAAATCATCCGTGACAA
>CAYLSL010000214.1:0-2767 GCA_964386615.1 uncultured Veillonellaceae bacterium | reverse complement strand
ATCCTGAGAAGGGTTTGTTTGGCAAAATACATGCGAGACGCCTCCTTAATATTGTGTGTCTGCAGCGTTATGGCAAGGCGGGGATGTACTTAAACAACAGCGCCAATTCACTTCAAATGACTGCAAAATCCGGATTATCTTTATGTCTATCCGGGGAAACCAGCAGGTTTTTCGCAATAATTGACGAAAATAAATAACCCATGTACCGCTGGACATATGACTGGGTCATCTCCATTCGTCAGGCCAAATTGGGCGCCTAAGTTACACCGCAAGCTGGCGAGTTGTTTTTGGCATTGCTATCTCGCTGAAACTGCCCCAACCCTTTACTGCGTAACAATCTCGGTAATTAAGGAAGTGTTTAAATGCTCGGAACTTTTGCCAATGTGGCTGCGATCATCGTGGGCGGATTAATCGGAACTCTGTTAAAAAACGGATTGTCGCCCAAAATCAGTGACACCGTTCTCAAAGGGCTGGCCCTCTGCGTACTGCTGGTTGGAATCAGCAATGCCCTCAAGGTCAACAACTTGCTGTTGGTTTTTATCGCCGTTGTCTTCGGCGCAATTATTGGCGAATGGCTGGACATCGATCAAAAACTCAAATCGTTCGGCGATGGACTTGCCGCAAAACTGAAAGGGCATGGCGGCAAAGTTTCCGAAGGTTTTGTCACGGGAAGCCTGCTCTACTGCGTTGGCGCCATGGCGATCGTCGGCTCTCTCGAGAGCGGCTTGTCGGGAAATCATCAGACTCTGTACGCCAAATCGATCCTTGATGGCGTGGTTGCGATTATTTTTGCATCGACCCTTGGTATCGGCATCGTATTGTCCGCATTCAGTGTATTACTGTATCAGGGGGCCATTACGCTGGCCGCGGCGTCATTGCAGCCACTTCTGTCAGAGGCGGTTAAGGCCGATATAACCTGTATCGGCGGGCTGCTGATCATCGGTATCGGACTGAATATGCTGGAGCAGCACAACATTAAAGTTGCCAATCTGTTGCCGGCAGCTTTTATTCCTCTGCTCTACCAGATTGTCCTGCTTATTCTATAAACTGGCAGGGGTTACTTCTCCAGATAGGCTTCCTTGAGATACGGCACTCCTAAAATCGATCGCACGACGCCTTTGACCGTGGAACGCATCATCACCGGATTGGTTTGGAAGAACACCGGAGCAATCACCGCATCCTCGATCAAGATTTTCTCCGCCTGATGCAACGTTTGCATGCGTTTCACCGGATCGACGGTGTTTTGCGCCTGCTGAATCAGTTGGTCATATTTCGCGTTTCGGTAATCTGGCGAGTTGTTGCTGCCACCGGAGACAAACAAATCCAGAAATGTCATTGGGTCTGGATAGTCGCCGCTCCAACTTTCCCGCGCCATTTGATAATTGTGCTTGTCCAGGGTGTCCCAGTACACCTTCCACTCCTGATTGGACAGCGTTACCTGAACGCCGAGGTTCTTGCGCCACATTTCCTGCAGCGCTTCGGCAACCATCTTGTTGGATTCGCTGGTGTTATATAGATACGTCACTGACGGAAAGCCGGCGCCATCTTTAAACCCGGCTTCTGCCATCAACTTGCGGGCGGTTTCGACATCATGGTCTTTGAGCAGGGCGCCGCCTTTCGCACGAAAATCTTCATTGGCGTTCGAATCCGCCACTCCGGGAGGAACAAAGGCCAGCGCGGGAATTTGGCCGCCCCGCAGTAACGTTTCCGCGATCGCCTGGCGATTGATCGCCAAAGCAAAGGCCTGTCTTACTTTCGGATTGTCAAACGGCGGCTTGGTCACATTGAATGAAACATAAAACGTTCCCAGGAACGGGTAAATCGCAACCTTGCCTTCCTTGACCAGGCGCGGCACTTCGGTAGGCGGGATGCTGTCACCCATATCGAGTTGTCCGCTGTCAAACATCGACAATGCCGTCGAAGCATTGTCCAGCAAAAACAGCTCCAGCCTGGTCGATTTTACTTTGGCGGCGTCCCAATAGTTTTCATTCTTCTGCAGTTCCATTCTGCTGGACTTGACCCAGGCGCTCAGTTTGAAAGGACCGTTACCAATCAGGCTCTGCGGCTGATTGGCCCATTTTTCATTGGTTTGCACCGTTTTTCTGTGCACCGGATAAAAAGCGTGGAACGAGGTTAACGCCAAAAAATAAGCAGTCGGTCGTTCCAGCTCGACTTCCAGGGTTCGTTCGTCTTTAGCCCGAACGCCGACTTGCGAAGCATCAGTTTTCTTCGTGGCATAGGCTTCGCCGTTTTTCAGGCAATACAACATATATGCGTTGGGACTGGCCAACTCCGGGCTAAGACCGGTTTTCCAGGCGTATTCAAAATCCTGAGCAGTCACTGGCTCGCCATTCGACCATTTGATGCCCGCCCGCAGAATGAACGTGATTTTTCGGCCATCCGGCGATACATCCCATCTTTCAGCCGCAGCAGCGATTGGTCGATTGTTGGCGTCCAACGTGGTCAACCCTTCAAACAGCTGCGCCTGCACTGCCGACGCCGACAGGCTGGTCGACATTCGGGGGTCGATCGATTCCGGTTCGGCCGACAAGGCATAGCGGATATGAGCGTTAACGGCCTTTTTACCAGTGGTGCAGCCTGCCGCCAGCAACATCGTTGCCACCAGCGAACAGCAGAGAATCAAACATAAAAAACTTTTTCTTTGCATCGGAACCACTCCTTTTATCCGGTCGCTCAGCCGCCTGCCAGGCAAATTATTCTATGGATGGTGTGAAATGGATAGTATATCGGCCAACCGCCTTGATGC
>CAYLSL010000213.1:0-2771 GCA_964386615.1 uncultured Veillonellaceae bacterium | reverse complement strand
TAATACCGAATTGCCAACGGGCTAATAAAACGTCCCCCATAACAACACCCCTTTCTACTCATTAATAAACCATGGATCGTTTTAATAAAAATAATTATTCCATAACAAGTTTGATTTCTCCTGCTCTTGTCGTGGAGTTGTCAGACTTTTTTTCTAAATGGGTTGAATGTTGAAATACAGCTTGTTTTCGAAAGAATAAAAAAGAATCCGCAGTAAATGCGGACTCTTTTAAAATAGGTAGGAAGTCAGTATTGGTTGTATCGATTAGGGGATAATCAGCGTCGCTCCCTGCGTAGCCCGTGCTTCCGCAGTCTTGTGAACATCAACGATTTGGTCAAGCCTGAATCTGGCGCCAATACTCGCCGTTACCATTCCAGCGCTGATCGCGGCAAACAGGTCGGCGGCGTTTTCTCGGAATATTTCCGGCACGGCATTGTGCGGGAATACAGAGGGACGGGTGAGGAACAGGCAGCCTTTTTTGTTCAGCAGTTCCGGTTCAATCGCCGGAGCTGGGCCGGATGCCGCTCCGAAGACAACAACCAACCCGAAAGGGGCGGCGCAATCGAGTGATTTGAGGAAAGTAGCCTTGCCAACTGAATCATAGACGACGTTGGCTTTTTTGCCGCCAGTAGCTTCCAACAGGAGTGCCGGCCAGTTTTCCTGTGTGTAGTCAATGGCGATATCGGCGCCGGCTGCTTTGGCAATGGCGCATTTTTCCGGTGAACCGGCTGTGCCAATGACAAAGGCTCCCAACCCTTTTGCCCATTGGCAGAGGATTTGGCCAACCCCGCCAGCGGCGGCATGGACAAGGATGATTTCGCCTGGTTTTACCGCATGTGTTTTTTTCAGCAGGTATTGGGCCGTAATTCCCTTGAACAGCAATGCAGCAGCTTGCTCGTCGGATACTCCGTCAGGGATGGCCACCAGACGGTCGGCCGCGACATTGCGATAATCTGCATAGGCGCCCAAACCGGCGTTCATGTAAGCAACCCGGTCGCCCGGCTTGAATTGGTCAACTCCAGCGCCGACTGCCTCGACAACTCCGGCGGCTTCGTGTCCCAGACCGGTCGGCAGGGGCAGCGGATAAACTCCCTTGCGTTGATAAATATCGATGAAGTTGAGACCGATAGCAGTCTGTTTCAGTTGGACTTCGCCTGCGGCAGGGGCCGGCAGGTCGGTGGCAACCAGTTTCATGTTCTCGGGTGCACCGAATTCTGTAATAATGACCTTGCGGGCAGTTTTCATTAAGATAGCCTCCTCATTAAAAGGTTGTTGTCTTCAATTTACCATGATATTCGGATACTGTGAAGCTGAATTTTAATAGTCACGGATTTTAACTTTTTGAATGGAACGCAGTTTTCCTTTGATTGTTGCGCCAAGCAGCGCGGAGAGAACGGTATCGCCTTTGTCATTGAAGATTTCCACGTAAGAGCAGGTATCCTGAATGTCGATAATCCCGATGTCGCTGGCAGTTATTCCCGGAATAGCCGTTACCGCGCCGAGAATATCGCCCGGCCGCATTTTTTCTTTGCGGCCGGCATTAATCCGAATCCGGCTGATATCCCGGTTTAGCCGGTCAATAGCAGTATCAGCGGGTATCGGTCGGCGGTCTTTTTTTCCCGCCAGCTGCCTGCCTTGTTGCACAGCTTGCGCGGACGGAGGTTCCTGTCGCAGCAGTTTATATTGCAGATACGATTCTAACCCGGACAAATAGCCGCGCTCCGCCGGAGCGATTAAACTGATGGCTATTCCTGAGCTTTCTTGTCGACCGGTCCTGCCAATGCGGTGGATATAGCTTTCGTTATCAAAAGGCATGTCAACATTGACCACCAGACTGACATTGTCCACATGGATGCCGCGTGCCGCGAGATCTGTCGCAATGAGAATCGCAAATCTGCCCCGTTTGAAATCCTGTATTGTCTGCAACCGGTCACGCTGCTCCATGCCGCCATGCAGAGTGGCCCAGCGCCAGTCTGTCTGTTTGAATTCCGCTGCCAATGCATCTACTCGTTCTCTGGTGTTGCAAAACAGAATGCAGCGCTCCGGTCGTATTGCATACAGCAAATCAAGGACCAGGCCGACTTTTTCATTTTCCGGTACGGCATAATAACTCTGTTGGATTTTTTCATGTAGTGGGGCGGTTGCTGCGACCTGGAGCAGCAACGGTGTTTTCATGTACTGTTTGCATAGTATCTGAACCGGTTGGGGCAAGGTGGCGGAAAACACCAGCGTGTTCCTGTCAGTCGGCAAACGGTTGATTATCGCTTCAATCTGGTCAATGAATCCCAGATCCAGCATTTTATCGGCTTCATCGATAATGAGCCACCTGATTTCGCTTAGATTGATATTGCCTTTTTCGATATGGTCGAAGGTTCGCCCCGGTGTTCCGACAATTACATGAACCCGCTGGCGCAGTTCATTCTGCTGCAGATGCATGGATTGCCTGCCAAAGACGGCGGCGCAACGGATTTGCTTAAACCTGCCGATATGGGTAAAGGTCTGTTTGACTTGTAACGCCAGTTCGCGTGTTGGAACAAGCACCAAAGCCTGCGGCTGCTTCTGGTTTATAACGACCTTTTCACAGATGGGAATCGCAAAAGCGGCGGTTTTGCCGCTGCCTGTCTGGGAACTGACGATGGCATCCTGCCCCGTTTGAACAGCGGGAAGAACTGATTTCTGGACTTCGGTCAAATCTGTATAGCCCAGGTCATCCAGCGCCTGAATCATCTCCAGGCTCAATCCATACTGAAATAGGCTGTGTTTTTCCATCA
>CAYLSL010000212.1:0-2773 GCA_964386615.1 uncultured Veillonellaceae bacterium | reverse complement strand
AGATTCGCTTGTGGGTGTTTTGTACCTTGAATCACAACCTGAAGAAATATCGCTGGTGCTTTCGCGATACTGGGAAAAGTGGGCGGAATCTCTAACGGACGAGTTTTCCGGCGCGGAATTGGTCATGGGCGTAGCCGGGCGAAGCGAATCTTTAGGCAGACTAAAAAATGCATATGAGCAAGCGAATCAGGCAGCTTGGGTTTGCAAAGCGCTGGATGGATTTAGCAAGCCCTGTCATTTCAAAGATTTGGGCATCTTTCAGCTGCTTACGCCAATCTGGGATTCAAACCTGGAGGGCTTTTCGCAGCAGGTGCTGAGTCCATTGTTGACGATGAAAGAGCCGAAACGGCAGGAATATTTTGAGACTCTGGAAGCATTGCTCGGGGCAACTACACAAAAAACAGCCGCCGAAAAATTGTTTGTACATGAAAAAACGGTCCAGTTTCGTAAACAACGGATTGAAGCGACTTTGGGATGTTCGTTAGATAATGCCGCGCAACGAATGGCATTGTCGATGGCGATGCGTTATTGGAAGAATAAAAATACAGATGGTTTTTATCGGTCGCGATAAAAAAAGAAAGAAAACATTATCTTTTATGTCGCAGGATTTATCGCGCCACATCGGGTATTAATCAGAGGAAAGTTGAATTGGGCATGTCTTGACCGATAACGAGGAAAGGCAGTCCAACAATTGCCTGATTAACCTGAGCAAGGGAGTGTGGGGCGGGAAGATAACAACATTTGGGGCGACTCAACACGAAGGGGGAAGAAAAATGGCAAAATACAATCCATTGACAGCTGAAATGGTAAAAGAGCTGGAAACTATCGTAGGTGCTAAAAATATCACCATTGACCCGGAAAAAATGGAAACCTATTCACACGATGAGGAAACCGATCCGCGCTATCAACATATGCCTGAAGCGGTCGTGTTTCCCGAGAACGCACAGCAAATTGCCGAAATAATGAAGCTGGCCAATCGCTCTCTGGTGCCTGTGGTCGCCCGTGGTGGCGGCACCGGTTTGGCGGCGGCGGCAGTGCCGTTGTTTGGCGGCATTGTTGTCAGCACAGAACGGATGAACCAAGTATTGGAGATCAATACTGACGCCATGTATATGGTGGTCCAGCCTGGTGTTCGCACGGATGATGTGCAGAAGGCAGCCAAAGAACAGGGGCTGTTTTATGCAGGTGATCCCTGTAGCGGAGACAGTTGTGTGATTGGCGGCAATGTGGCGACCAATGCCGGCGGTAACCGTGCAATCAAATACGGTACCACCCGACATCAGGTCTATGCGATCGAAGTGGTGACGCCGCTGGGTAAAATTGTGAAATTGGGTGGTCGACTTGAAAAATCGACGACCGGCTATTCGTTGGATCATCTGGTGATGGGGGCGGAAGGCACACTGGGGATAATCACCGAAATTACGTTGAAACTGAAACCATTGCCGAACAAAGTCATCGATTTGTTGGCGATTTTCCCGACGATCGACCAAGCGATCGGTATTGTAACCAAAGTGATCAAGGCCGGCATTACGCCGACTTGCGTCGAATTCATGGACAATGGTACCGTCAAGAGCGTTGAACACTTCTTAAAAGCGAAACAACCTCACAGTGATGTCGGAAATTATATCATCATCCAGGTCGAGGGTCAGAGTGACGAGGATCTGGAAGACAAGAGCGTGCTGCTGGATGAACTGTGCATGCAGAATGGGGCTCTGGAAGTGTTGGTCGCTGATCCGGCCAAAATCTGGCATGCACGAAAATCGTTCCTGGAAGCTGCGCGTGAAGAGAGCTTAATCCAGTCGAAAGAAGACATGGTGGTACCAGTCAACCAGATTGCCAATCTGATGCACCAAGCAGCGGAAATAAGTGCCCGTTACGGTCTGGCCGCACGAATCGCCAGCCATGCCGGTGACGGCAACGTCCATTTCCATGTGTTAAAAGGTACTTTAACGGATGAAAAATGGGATGAAACGTTGAAAGCATTCCAGAAAGAAGTCTATACATTGGTCTACAAGCTGGGCGGCAAACTGTCCGGCGAACATGGCATTGGCTACAAACGTCGCCACCTGATGGAAGAGTACACCAATCCCGACGAACTGGACATGATGCGGGCGATTAAGAAAGCGCTGGATCCCAATCTGATTTTGAATCCGGGTAAGATATTCAACGTCGAATAGGCGATAACCGGGGACTGCGAAAAAAGAATATGAGGGGGTTTCCCAATGAAGTGGGTGCAAGTTTACGACCCATTAGGCAATATTTTTTTGTCTGCGTTGATTGCTGCCATTCCGCTGATGATTTTGCTGTACATGTTGGGAGTCCGTCGCGCCAAAGGACATCATGCCGCCATGATCGGTACCGGCTCGGCAGTACTGCTGGCAGTAATAGTCTGGGGGATGCCGGCGTCTCTTGCGATTAGCGCCACTCTGAACGGCATGTTGTTTGGCCTTTTTCCAATTGTCTGGATCGTTATTACCGCGATTTGGGTTTACAATATGACAGTGGAATCAGGCGAGTTCGAGATTATTAAAAACTCACTGGCTTCGGTGACGGATGATCGGCGGCTGCAGGCGGTACTGATCGCTTTTGCCTTTGGTTCCTTCATCGAGGGTACTGCCGGTTTTGGCACCCCGGTGGCAATTACAGCCGCCATGTTGGTTGGTCTTGGCTTCAACCCGATTTATGCCGCAGGAATCTGTCTGATCGCCAATACGGCGCCTGTTGCATTTGGCGCGATTGGGATCCCAATCGTCGTAGCGGCCCAGGTTTCCGG
>CAYLSL010000211.1:0-2794 GCA_964386615.1 uncultured Veillonellaceae bacterium | reverse complement strand
GGTTCAATTTTTCTGCCGGCATGACTTGTTTGTATAATGCCGTGGACGACAGTCCGGCTGCCGCAAAATAACCAGCCGCCACACCGAGACTTGCGCCTTTGATAAAAGAACGCCGTGAAAAGTCTTCTGCCATTTCTTATTCACTCCTCCTTGTTTGGTTAGGGGCGCTGGGCAATCAGCATCTTGATCGTCAACCAAAACAGACCGCCACCAACTATTAGCCCAAAAATCAGCCCCGGAACATAACCCATTCCGCTGGAAGACGTTTTTTCCGTCATTCTCTCACCTCCTTACGTTTAATTATTCATCCGCCGGCATACCCGCTTGCGCCGGATTGTCGGGCACAAGCAAGGGTTTAAAGTATGCCCGTCGCAGAGAAACTCGATTCCATCCTGTTCTTCGCTCGATTCACTCAGTTCCGCATATTGTTTATAAGCTTGCCAGCCGAGCGAAAACCGGTTGGCAACAAAATCCGTTAACAGCCAGCCCGGATAATCCCGGTCAATGTCCCCTTTGCGCAGCACTTTCAACGATGCTCCATCCTGATCCTTGATAAAATAGTTTTCGGTCATTTTAATCCGCCAATGTTCCTGGCTATTCCAGCTCACTTCGGTTCCCTGGGTTTCTCCGTACCGCAGTTCCATTTCGCCGGCCAGGAAAAAATCTTCCGGTATTTCCGCAGCACGAGTTGCGTTGGGGATGCCGGTTTCTTCCTGCAAATCAGCAAAGCGAACCCCGTGATTGTGTTGAATGCCGCCGTGGCAGACGCAACCTGTTTCCCCACCTTCCCACTGGGCCGGCCGAGTATGAAACAACTCACTCATGCGACAAATCTGCTCCAACACAGACAAGCCCTGAAATATCGTTTCCTCCGGCCGGGGATAATACTTGATCCGAAATAGCGCCCGCCAATCCCAAGGAGGCTCAGCCACGCATTCCAGCAGCGACAGCTTGAAAACACCAGAAAGATCGGCAAACCACAAATACCAATAGGGAGTCTGGTCCCACATCTGGCTGATATATTTCAGTCCCAGCTGCTGGCGCAGTTCTTCGTTGGCAAAACAGAGAGTCCAATAATGATTGACAGTTCCTTCACCCACAACCAGTCTATCTGTATCCATCAGTTTCCCTCCGTTCCGCCTTTACCCATGAAAATCTCGCGTACCACGTCGATTTTGCTGCGACCTTCGTATTCGATTCCCAACCGTTTTGCTTCCTCGATCAACATATCCCAGGGCATTTCCGACAACAGGGCGTAACTGTATAGCGGCGAAGAAAAATACTCCGGCATCACCGTGCGCTCTCCTTCGCCAGTGGGCGTCTCTGGTGTGCCAGACGCTACTTCCGCCAATACTTCAACCGGTTCCGCTGAACCCGGGAAAATCGCTGCGGCTTTTTGCCAAACCTGCCCCAACACTTTGCGGGAGAAAAAATCTCTGCGACTAAGTTGCTCCAATTCAAACCCACCCATCATTCCGATGTTTTTTCCCATGGTAGCGGCCCTTTTTCCGCCTGCGAAAGACCGGCGCAAAGAGATATTATTTTGAATCCTTCCGCTGTCAACGGAGCAGTCGCCATCGCGGCCAGTTGACCACTCTTGCAGCATAAAACCAGTCTTTTGTCTTTTGGCAACAAGACTGACCGCGTTCGCAATTCTGCGAGCGGCGCGCTGATCGCGCCTTTGATATGCCCCTTCGCGTAGTCGTCCGGCGGCCGCAGGTCAACAAATGCATATTTGTCAGGCGAATCCGCCGCCAGGTCCTTCACCGCAGTATCAGCAACAACCAGTGTTTTCACCGTATGTTGTTTGGCAATCGCCAGCAAATTGGCTTGTACCCCAGCTAAAATCGCTGCCTGACGATCATCTGGCGCAGGAGCATTTTTGACGGGAGCAAACGCCACGCCTTTTGTATCCATGGCAAAGCCGGCTTTTTCCAACAGCTGAAACCCGCCGTTGACAAATATCGCATCATAACCAAACGCTTTTAGCGGCACCATCGCCAAAGCCGAACTTTGTCCGGTATAGCAATACAGCAGTAACGTCTTATCCCTTGGCAAATTGGCCAGGTTCTCGGCTAACTCCACGACACTCATATTCACAGCGCCTTGAACATGCTTCTGCGTATACGCATCTGTTGCACGAAGGTCAATGATCAGGAATGCAGTTTCCCGCCCTTTTAACCGCTTTTGCGCCATAACCGGGTCCACCGGAAACTGACTGGCGCTGACTTCTTGCAGAACCTTTTCATACGCGTCCCAGGTTGAATGCCGGACGGCAAGTACAAGTTCATTGTTTATGGGGCCAGTATTCACTGCTGGCACAGGCGGCGATACTTTTGGCTCCGAAACGGCGCAGCCGGCAAAAACACTTATTATTCCTAGCAGCAACCCTAACCAGGTAATGCACCATAACCTTCTCATACTCTCCCCCCCTTATAAAAATATGCAAGGGTTAAATAACTTATGCGAGTGTCCTTTTCTAGCTCAAAGAATTATCAACCATCGATAATAGTATTTGCATAAACCGTGCCATCGAATCAGATCCCCAATTTATAGGCTTTTAGAAGCAAAACCAAACCGGCAATCGTAGTCGTTGTACTACATCAACCATATTTCTACGGAAAATCTGATGTATCTCCACTACAACAAAAGTAGACAAAAAAACCTCCCCGAAAAACGGAGAGGTTCGATCGCAGAATCGATTTTCCTAAGATTTATTTTTCGCAGCGGAATGGCCAGGACATGATTCCACCTTCCAGCACTTTCACATCCTCGAACCCTTCGCCTTCGAGGA
>CAYLSL010000210.1:0-2796 GCA_964386615.1 uncultured Veillonellaceae bacterium | reverse complement strand
CGGGCAAGATCGCCAATTTCCGGCACAACACTTGTCAAATAGTCGATTACCAGCTTTGTTTCATCAACTGCCGGTCCGGCTATTGTAGCTTGCATTGCAGCACTGCTGCAGCTGACCAGCACACAGACCACCAAAACAGCAAGGCAGCAAGTCGGCTTATTGGGCAGCCATTGCATCAGCGACACCTTCTCCCGTTCAATAGATGACCTTATCTTGTTTCATGGACCATTGTGCAAAAGTTTTGAGACATGCTTCCCGGTCCGAAGGAATAAGCTGTAAATCAGTCTGAAAGTTTGCCGGATTTTTTATATACTCATATATAGCGTTATCATCAAAACCAATACTGGCAGCATCTTCTTTTGTGCAACCGTAATACACCTTAGAAATCCGCGCCCAATAAATAGCGGCCAGACACATAGGGCAAGGTTCACATGAACTATGAATCTCGCAGCCTGAGAGATCATAGCTTCCTAAAGCTTGGGCAGCACGACGTATGGCAACCATTTCGGCATGCGCTGTCGGATCATTGGTTTTAAGCACTTCATTATGGCCTCGCGAAATCACTTTACCCGCTTTAGTGATAACTGCGCCGAAGGGTCCCCCGTCATTGACCGACGATCCTGTCAGCGCTTCTTCGTTTGCCATTTCAATAAACCGATTCACGACTTCACCATTCCTTTCACGACCACTCTCAACTCAACTCTAAGGCCTATGGCTTTATCAATTCGCCGTTAATTTCTCGGTTCCCTGCTCTCAGAATCTGCATCGCTACATTGCTGACATTGTTTTCAAACTGGATTTGCGGTGTAAAAAGTGGTTTACAACTCATGTTTGGCAGTTCACTTGGGTCAATTTCGACTGCGGCGTGCCATTCTCGCAACTTCTTAAGAATACCGACCTCTTCAGCCCAACCATTAACCGAACGAACCACAAATAATGGCTTGCTTGCCAGTAGTGCCTCTGCAACAGTCGACCAGCCGCATTTTGTAATTACAGCATCACAAGCGGCAAGGTAGTTTTGGGTATCTGTTGCTTTCGTCGGAACAGGATACGCTACAATTTCGTCAGCAGGGTCAATTCCCCGCGTGTAAATATAGTCATAATCAGCACACAATCCTATTCTTTCAAGCCTAAGCACACCTCCCACACTTAGAAACACCAGCGGTCTTCCCTCACGCTTGAACTGGCGGCGAATCTCAGAAACTCTTTCAGGATTGAACGGACGACAAAGCAATCCTACCGAAACATGATGATGAATTGGTATCGAATCACCGGTAGATAAATCATATTTCAACAATAATGTGGCCTGCTGATATAGCTGTCGTAAATTGTCAAGATCTCCTGATCCGCAAAACCCTTGGGCAACCTCATACCATGTATAGTTCGAAACAGCGATTCCCGGCACTCCAGCGGCTTGTGCCACAGCAAACGCTTCCGGTACGATATCGGACACCACCGCTTCGATTTTACCGGGAATCCGTTGCATTTCTGCGGCAACGCTTTTCGATAAATCCTTCACCCATCTCAATACTTCGGCCCGGGTTGCCTCTTCGTCAATTTTCCACTTATCGTTGTCAAATATGATTTGAAACTGCGATACAAATGGTGTTGCTTCGACTCTTGATGTAAACCGATGCAGATATTCCAAAGCCAGAGGAATATGAGCCGGGTGGCAACGCAAAATGATCTGCAGTTTTGGGTCCAGCTCCAACAAAGCTTCGACTACAGCTAAAGAACGGGTCAAATGACCATAACCAAAACCTGAAATATAGTACAGTAACAAAAATGACTCCCCTTTACCGTATTTGATGACCAAATAATCCCAAATCCGCTCAGTCCAGTCTCCATGCCAGAAGCAACTCTGTCCCTTCATTGTTGTAAGTCATGCGGTTGGCAGTCGATAACATGATCGGCAATCCTCTCCCCATTCCAAGGTCTTCGCCAAAGGCAAAAAATTCGCCTGGATTTGCCCTCAGACGGCGTAACATCGAGTTGCCGGCAAAACCCATCCGACTTGTTTTCACGCGCACTGAAAACCATTTGCCAATTTTGTTGAGTCGCAGTTCTACCCGATGTTGCCTGGAAACTCCGTCCCTACATTCCAAAGCATTCGCCAACGCCTCATTGACAGCCACTTCCTGCATGGAATGAGGCTTGTGAAAGGTTTCGGCTAAAATTCGACTGACTTCATCGCGGAAATGTTGATAATCTGCGTATCCATTGAAAAAAAATCTCTGTGGCCATTCAACAGTGGTAGCTTTTGCGATCGGTAACGATTTGATCCTTATGCATACTGCAGTTGCATCATCCCTTCGTTCCGGCGAATCAGCCATAACCCCAATAAGCTTAACCATTGATTCAAAATTTTCAAAGGGTAAGTCCGTATGCATTCCCAGTCGATCAGTCAGTCCATCGGTAAGAAAATAGAAAGTATCCCCTTCGCCGATAGTCAGTTGATGAACGTCAAATGTTTCTTCAAGGTTAATCCCCAAGTAAAGCCCTGAACGAGCTATAATACCGCGAACATCCCGCGTTGCAACCCGGATTTCAGGAATTCCGGCGCATACCCATCGCAGCCTGCGCATTGTCAGATCGATTTCAAATCCAATTGCTGCAGCAAATGATGCTTCATCAAAATAATGGTGCGCACGTTGGTTGAGCCAAGTCATTTGATCTGCCAGCGGCAAGTTCAGTTCATTGATTTCACGTAACAAAAGATGGATTGCCGAAGTATGTAACGCGGTTCCCAGGCCATGTCCTGATGTGTCAAGCAAAAAGCCACGCAACATTTGGCCA
>CAYLSL010000209.1:0-2867 GCA_964386615.1 uncultured Veillonellaceae bacterium | reverse complement strand
TCCACGGCGTATCTCGACGAAGCGGAACGCTGTGCGAGAATCGGTCTGCTGCATCGGGGGCGGATGATCCTCTCCGGCACTCCGGACGAGGTGAAGGAGCACATGCGCGGGGCTTTGGTTGAAATCCGCTGCAGCGACCCGAGGGGCGTACTGTCCTCCCTGGTAGCGGCCATGGCTCCCGTGTCGGCCGGGTTGTTCGGTGCGAAGATCCATCTCGTACTGAAAGGGGACGCGGCGGAGGCGCTGTCCGCAGTGAAAGACAAGTTGGCGGACCTGGGAGTACAGGCGGAAACTGAAATTGTTTTACCGTCGTTGGAAGACGTGTTCATTTCGCAGATCATGACTTCCGAAGGAAGTGGTTCCGATGTCCGATAACAGACAAACGTCTGAATACGCAGTTGCGGTTGAAAACCTCGAAAAGCGGTTCGGGGATTTTCAGGCCGTCAACAAGGTGTCGTTTCAGGTAAAACGGGGCGAAATTTTCGGGTTTCTCGGGCCGAACGGCGCCGGGAAGTCGACCACTATCAGGATGTTGTGCGGTATCCTGGCTCCAACGGCCGGAAAAGCCACAGTGATCGGTTTTGACGTGTTCCGGGAGGCAGAGCAGATCAAATCGCATATCGGATATATGTCGCAAAAGTTTTCACTGTATGAAGATCTGACGGTGGAAGAAAACATCGATTTTTACAGTGGTATCTACCGGATTCCGAAAGAAGATAAAAAGGCGCGCAAAGACTGGGTCATAAAAATGTCCGGGCTGGAAGAGCACCGGAATAGTCTTACTGCCATTTTGCCAGGTGGGTGGCGGCAGCGGCTGGCCTTGGGGTGCGCACTGCTCCATAAACCGCCCGTGATTTTTCTGGATGAACCGACATCAGGCGTCGATCCGATTTCACGCCGCAATTTCTGGGACCTGATTTACCAACTGGCAGCCGAAGGCGTCACTGTGTTCGTGACAACTCACTATATGGACGAAGCCGAATACTGCGACCGGCTGGCCATGATCTACCGGGGCGAACTGGTGGCCATCGGCACTCCTGACGAACTGAAAAGCAGGTATATGAACGCCGACATCCTGAATTTGGAGTGTCCCGATCCGTTCAAGATGCTGCAGGTGGTTACCGGTATCTCTGTAATTAAGGAAGCGGCGCTCTTCGGACGTGGCCTGCACCTTACTGTGGAAGACTCGGAAGCGGCAATGCCGATGATCGCCACGGCCCTGCAGTCGCAAAAAGCGGACTATACCCGACTGGAAAAAATCAGGCCCTCACTCGAAGACGTGTTTGTCGCCATCATTGAAGCACGCGACAGCCAGTCGGGACTTCAGGCGGTGAATCTATGAATATCCATCGGATCGTCGCCATTATCCGAAAGGAATTCATCCATATCATCCGGGATAAGCGCAGTTTGGCGATGGCTATCGCGATGCCCCTGCTGTTGATCTTTCTCTTTGGTTCATCCCTGAGCCTGGATGTGGACAATGTGCCATTGGTGATATGGGACCAAAACAGCACCAGTGACAGCCGCGAATTTATCGGCCGCTTTACGGCTTCCCGTTATTTTGGCCTGACCGACTATGTCACTTCATATACAGAGATTGAACAGGCCATCGACAAGCGCGAGGCGGTCTTGGCGCTGGTGATCCCCCGCGACTTCAGCCGAAAGCTGGAAAGCGGCCATGCTTCAGACGTGCAGCTGATCGTCGACGGCAGTGACGCCAATACGGCTACCATAGCCATCGGTTATGCGCAAATGGTGACAGACGGTTATACCAGTTCCCTCTTGATCAAAACGGCACGGCAACGGGGAATGAAAACGGCGGTCATCCCGCTGGAAGTCAAGCCGCGCGTATGGTTCAACCAGAATATGCAGGCAAAGAACTATATCATACCCGGCCTGATCGCGGTCATCATGATGGTCATCGCTGCACTGCTGACGTCTCTGACCATCGCCCGCGAATGGGAGAACGGCACGATGGAGCAGTTGATCACCACGCCGCTGACTCCGGGTGAATTGATCGCAGGAAAGTTGACGCCTTACTTCATCATCGGCATGCTGGATGTCGCGTTGGCGGTGCTGATGGGGCAATATGTATTCGAAGTACCGCTGCGCGGCAATGCGGCCCTGGTTTTTGGGATGGCGGCCTTGTTTCTCCCCGGCGCCCTTACGATGGGACTGCTGATCAGTATTATGACGCGCTCTCAGCTGCTGGCCAGCCAGCTGGCGATGGTATTGACCTTTTTGCCTTCGTTTCTGCTGTCAGGGTTCATGTACTCCATAGCCAATATGCCGTTGGCTATTCAGGGATTGACTTACCTTGTACCTTCCCGCTTTTTTGTCGCGCTATTGAAGAACATTTACCTAAAAGGCGCCGGAATGGCGATTATCGTCTCGGAGGCGGGTGTGCTCCTGGTTTTTGCCGTGTTGCTGATCGTGATCGCCAACCTCAAGCTAAAGAAAAGGCTGGTGTAGGACATGGCGCTGGAACGATTGCTGAGCATGATCAAAAAAGAATTTATCCAGATATTCCGCAATTCCAAAATGCGGGCCATTGTCCTGATCATGCCGCTGGTCCAGAGTATGGTCTTCGGTTATGCGGTGACGACGGACGTGAAGCAGGTAACCACAGCCGTATACGACCAAGCGCAAACACCGGAGAGTCGTGACTTGGTTGACCGGTTCATCCACTCGGGTTATTTTTCGGTCAAACAGATGATTCACAACGACCGGGAAATGGACGAACTGATCGACCGGGGAATCGTGGCGGCCATTCTTCGAATTCCGCCCGACTTCAGCGGCAAGCTTGCGTCCGGGACAACCGTCGCCGTTCAGATTGTTGTGGACGGCACGGATTCCAACACGGCCGG
>CAYLSL010000208.1:0-2898 GCA_964386615.1 uncultured Veillonellaceae bacterium | reverse complement strand
GCCGGCACGATGCTGTTTCAGGGCGAGCCCTATGATTATTCCCGCAGCTCGGTGAACCGGCTGCGGCAAAAAATCGGTCTCGTTTTTCAGGATCAGGATATGCAGCTGTTTGCGCCGACCGTGCTGGACGATGTACTGTTTGGCCCGATGAACATGGGCTGTACGCTGGCGGAAGCCGAACAGGCGGCGCGGCGGGCGGTCGAAACGGTGGAGATGACCGAGTATCTGAACGATCCGGTGCATTTCCTCAGTCCGGGACAAAAAAAACGGGTTGCCCTGGCCGGAGTGTTGGCCATGCAACCGGATGTGCTGGTCATGGATGAGCCGACCGCCGGGCTCGATTATGCCGGGAATGTCAATTTGTCGGCCATCATGGACCGCCTGCACAAGAAAGGCAAGACCCTGATCGTGTCGACGCATGACATTGACTGGGTAATGGACTGGGCCGATCTGGTCATTGTGATTCTGGACGGACAGGTGGCGGCCTGCGGGTCGCCGCAGGAAGTGCTGCTGCGGGAAGACCATGCCGAACTGGGCTTTGCCCGGCCGTCGGCCTATCCCAAACTAAAGGGGTGTGAGGGGTAATGGGAACCATTCTCGGGCGTTACCGTCATTTCAAAGGCGGCGAATATCAGGTCGTCGGCATCGCCAGGCATAGCGAAACGGAGGAACCGATGGTCGTATACCGGGCGCTGTACGGCGAAGGCGACCTGTGGGTGCGGCCGGAGAGCATGTTTTTGGACACGGTGGAACGGGACGGCAAGACATTCAAACGGTTTGAGTATATCGGCGAATAAAAAAACGCAGCTTACTGGAACGGGCGCACGCAGTTGCGCCCGTCTGTTTTTGCCAGATACAGGGCTTCGTCGGCATTTTTCAGCAGTTGTTCGGGGCTGGCATCCGCCAGGTCGCGGATCGATGCGACGCCAAAACTGCAGGTCACCTTGCCGTATGGCGAGCCGCTATGGACTAGATTTTGCCGGATCAGGTCCTGCCGGGCCTGTTCGGCGAGAGTCAGCGCCGCTTCCAGTCCCAGGCTGGCGGCCAGGACAAATTCTTCACCGCCATAGCGGGCCAGCAAAAAATCCGCATCGCCGAGGGATGCCTTTAAGGTCTGGGCAACCTGCTGCAGACACTGGTCGCCGGGTTGATGTCCGTAGATGTCGTTATAGGGCTTGAACCAGTCGATGTCGACCATGATGACGGAGAGTTCATTGCCGTTTTCTATTGCAGCGGCAAAAATCTCCCGGTATCTGTTGTCGAAAAAGCGGCGGTTGGCGATGGCGGTCAGATGATCGGTGGAGACCAGTTGGTGCAGCTTTTCCTGTGCGGCTTCCAGTCGCTCGGTGACGGCCAGCAGTTCAAGTTCCTTGGCATGTTTGATCGTCAGCTGACGACGCAGATAGGCGGCCAACACACCGATGATCAGCAGGCTGACAGTTGCGGCGAACAAAAGGTTATTGCGGTTTTTGGCCTCCAGATCCTGACGCTCGGTCTGCAATTTGAGCTTGTCCAGTTCAAGTTGCTGTTGTTCCGCTTCGTAGCTGATCTGCTGCAACAGTATGCGTTGCTGCATATCGGATTGTTCAATTTGTCGCGACAGAGTGATGCTTTTTTCATAAAAATCGAAGGCGGTCCTGCTGTCGCCGGTCGTGCGGGCAACCCGGGCCGCATAGTAATATAGGTCGGCTGTCAGCTTTCGCTGCTCGATCTTTTCGGCGATTGCGATCGCTTTTTCGTAGTAGGACAGAGCCGGCGGGTAGTTGCCCAGCCCTTCATAGACCTGACCGATACTGGCGTAAGAAAAAGCGATGCCTTTGCGGTAACTGACCTGTTCGTAGTACTCGGCCGCTTGCAAAAGATTGGCCAGTGCTTCCGGCAATCGCATTGTTTCCAGCTGGGTTTCGCCGATGCTGCGGCGGGCGAACGCCTGCCCCTGCAGATAGTTGATCTGCCTGGCAAGATCCAGTGCCTGCTCCATCAAGCGGAGCGCCTGCTCATAGTTGCGCATTTCCTTGTACACCAGCGCCAGATTGACGAGGGTATTGGTGCGGCCGGAGGCGTCTTCGCCGCCTTTCATTGTCAGTGATTCCTGGTAGTGGTCGATGGCTTTTTCGTAATTGCCGATTTTTCGCTGCACCTGGCCAAGGTTGTTAATCGACTTGGACATGCTGATGCGGTCTTTCAGTTCGGCCCGGATCGCCACGGCCTGGGTGTAATGTTTGTGCGCCTGGTCATACAACCCTTCTTCCCAGAAGTAGGTTCCCAAAAAATTGTGCGCGTCGCCCTGCCCCTTGCGGTAGCCGGCCTGTTGCGCGGCGATCAGGCTGCCGTCGAGCGCATATTTTGTCTGTGACAGGTTTCCCAACTGCAGGTGGGCAAGACCGATATTGAGCAAAGCGACCGACTGCGCCTGGGGATTTTTTAGCGCGAGGGCCAGCTTGAGCGCTTCGTTACCGTATTCGAGAGCCTTGGCTGGGTTGGTGCTGGTCGAACGCGCTGCCAGGGTATTGAGCTCCGACAGGCGGGAAGCATCGTTCTGCGGCAGGGGACTGGCAAAGCCAACGTTCGCAAAAGCGCAAACGAGCAGCAAAAAAGCCAAGGCCATAAGGATGCCCTGGTGTCTGGAACGGCTGAATATTTGCGGGGCGGAAAGTGTACCGGCAGGTTTCATCGGCGCCGCATCCTTAACATTTGATGTTGATATTATTCAAGAAAAATATTGCGAAATCCTCTTCACTCGTTCGCAGCAGCTTGTCGGTTTGCCGGAACTAAGGTAAAATACTATTATATGGGAGCGCATGGGGCCTGGTGGTCTCCCCGGTCTTCAAAACCGTGTGTGGGGCGGTGACCCCGTCCTGGGTGGGTTCGATTCCTACACGCTCCCGCCATAGTAAA
>CAYLSL010000207.1:0-2900 GCA_964386615.1 uncultured Veillonellaceae bacterium | reverse complement strand
CCAGTTTTATTTTAGAGCAACCCCTGCTCGATCGCGTACTTTACCAACTCCGACCGCTTTGTCACATTCAGTTTTTCCAGCAGACGCGATTTGTAAGTTTCGACCGTCTTGACACTGATCACGAGTTCGGCGGCGATTTCCGCATTGGAAAATCCACGCGCGATCAAGGCCAGCACCTTCGTTTCCTGTTCACTGAGCGGGCGTATCGCCTGCACCGTTTCGCCTTTGCCATTGCCGTTGCCTGCCTGCCACAGCTCCGCCGCCATACAGGCCGGTAAAAAAAGCTGACCGGCCTGTACGCTGCGAATCGCCTGATACAACACATCATCCGCCGCTTTTTTCATCACATAGCCAGCCGCCCCCGCCGCCACCCCTTCCTGCAGATAGCGCGGATCTTCATGCATCGTCAGCAGGATCACCCGCACCAACGCATGGTCGCGTCGAATCCGCCGCACACATTCCAGCCCGCTGATGCCTGGCAATGAAATGTCCAGCAACACGATATCCGGTGCGCATCCGGCGATGAGCGTCAGCGCCGTTTCCGCGTCGCCCGCCTCGGCCACCACTTCGATGTCCTGGCAATTGGCCAGCAATACTTTCAAGCCGGAACGGATCATCGCATGATCGTCCACAATCATCACCCGGATTTTTTTCATGCCAATTCCCCTTCCTGACAATGCACGGGCACTCGCAGATACACGGCAGTTCCCTGGCCCGGCGACGCTTCAACCGTCAGACTGCCGCCCACCAGCTGCGCCCGTTCTTGCATGCCGAACAGGCCGAGACGGTCGCCGGCTTCCTGCAGTTTCGAGTCAGTATCGAAACCGCAGCCGTCGTCTTCCACCACCACCGATAATTTGTCCCCTTCGCAGCTCAGCACCACACTGACATGGGAAGCCTCCGCATGCTTCACAACATTGGTCAGAGCTTCCTGCACGATCCGGTATACGGCGACTTCCACTTCATGACTGAGACGTTCAGGACATTCCCAGCGGATATGCAGTGCTGCATCGATTCGGTGCAGTTCCCGCCATTGCTCCACATAGCGGCCGATTGCCGCCTGCAGCCCCATGTCATCGAGTAGTGGCGGCCTTAGTTCCAGCGACAACCGGTGCAGATCATCCAGGGTCCGCCGCACGGTCTGACGCAGTTCGTCCAAGTGACAACGGCTGCCAGCCGGCGAATTCTCCTCCAGACATTTCAACCCCATCATCAGCGAAGTCAGAGTCTGGCCGGTCTGATCATGCAGCTCGCGGGAAATCCGTTTACGCTCCTCTTCCTGCGCGCCGATCACCTTCTGCAGCAGCAGGGTGCGGACTTCCTCCTTGCGCCGCAGTTCCTGCACCAATTCTGCCACGTGTTCCGACATCGCATTAAAGGTCACCGCCAGCTGACCCAGCTCGTCGCCGGACAGCACTTTCGCCCGTTGGTTCATATCACCGCGGGTCATCGCCGCTGCCGCCTGCGCCAGTTCGCGCACCGGAGCGGTCATGTTTTTGGCCCAGAGAAACGCGGCGATGCCGCCAACCACCAGAACCAGCAAAGTATCCAGCCACAGTTGCCGGGTCGTATCAGCCAGCACCGTCTGCAGGCTTCGGTCACTCAGGCCCACATGCACCCTTCCCAGCCGCCCGTCCATGATCGGCACAGCCACATCGAGCACCCGGCCTTCCTCGGTATCCAGCAGTAGCGACTGACCCTGCCCCAATGTCTGCGGGGTGTTCGCCGTCAGCAGATCGACCGGAAAGCCGCCGGAAAAAGTATGCGCCAGCACGACGCCGTCCTGGCTGATCACGAACAGATAGCGGACATCCGCATTGGTCTGCTGCATATCACGCAACAGTTCATACAGATCATACTGGTTGTTGACCAGAATCAGGCTGGCGGCCCGAGCCGCCGCAAGTCCCGCCAGCGACTGGCCACGTTGCCCCTGCTGCTCGAAAAACAGACTGGCGATTGTCTGGCGGGTCTGCCAGAGCGAAATCGCGCCGAGGAACAGTAGCAGCAGCGACAGCGTCAACGCCATTCGGCTGAAAAAATTCAAGCGGCCAAGCAGCCTCATATAAGCCCCCGCACGGCTTGCCAAATCGGTTTAAGCGGCTCATAAAGCTCCGGTTGCGGCAGGATGAACCGGTCGTAGTCCAGGCGGCGCAGCGCCTCCTTGCCGATCGAATCCTCATGCATCTTGAGCAGGATATCCTGAACCTTCTGTTTTAATGCCACATCCAAACCCTGCGGCACGACCACCGGAGGATTGCCGACAGACAGAGATTTCTCAATGATTCGCACTTTGCCGGTCCACTCCGGCCGCTGGGCCAGAATCCGGTCATAAATCATACTGTCCACCGCTGCCCCGTCCACCAGTCCTTCTACCACCGAACGAATCGAATTATCGTGGCTGAAAGTGAAAAAACTGCGGCTAAAATGAGTTTGCGGCGATAGCTTTTGCGCGATCAGCATCGACTGCGGCGCCATGTGGCCGGAAAAAGACAGCGGATCGGTAAAAGCGAACGAATGCCCCGCCAGTGAAGCGAGCGAACCGGTAGTCAGCCCACTGCGGACGATGATATAGGACTGATAGGTCCGGCGTCCCCGCACCTCCGGCATGGCAAACAACTCCATCCCCTGCCCCGCCGTGTAACCGCCGCTGCATACGAAGGCGAGATCGACGCCCCGCTCCTGCAATAGCTGATTCACTTCCTGATAGGTTCGCCGCTGCAGCAAGACAACCGGACGGTCCAGCCGCGCTTCAAGATATTTCAGCAGCGGTTCATAACCGTCCAGTGTTTCCATCGGCGAAAGAATCGATGACACCGCCACGCGAAACGGCGTGAATCCGGTCGATTTCGGCGCAGTCAGCGGCATTCTGGCTTCCGGATCCTGTAGTCGGACAGGTTTTG
>CAYLSL010000206.1:0-2921 GCA_964386615.1 uncultured Veillonellaceae bacterium | reverse complement strand
CCGACAAACCAACCGATTGCGTTCATGGTTCACTCCTCTTTCCCCGCGAATGGACAGAATACGCTACAATAATTACAATAAACTGGAACAGCTAAAATAAGGGAGGCCGCTTTGATGCAGTGGAAACATTGGTTTGCTCCCTACCCGGAACTGGACCACATCCAGCTGGAGGTCAGCACGTTCTGCAATGCGCTCTGCGCTTATTGCCCGCGCACTACCGCCGGACACAGTTGGAACAATATCCACATGACGCCGGCAACTCTGCGCCCGTTGCTGCGTCACCTGCCCAGTGTGCCATACGTTCACCTGCAGGGCTGGGGCGAACCATTACTTAATCCGCATTTTTTCGACCTGGTCGAACTGGTAAAAGCGCATGGTTGCCGCTGCGGGACAACAACCAACGGTATTCTGCTAAATGAGTCCAAAGCTGAAAATTTCATCCATTCCGGAATTGATCTGGTTGCCTTCTCTCTGACCGGCGCCGGTGCTTCACACGACAGATTTCGCCAGGGAGCGCCGCTGGCGGCGGTACTGCAAGGAATCCGAGCATTGGCGGCAGCGAAGGGCTTTAACCGTAAAAGCGGCCCGGCTATTCATATCGCCTATATGCTGCTGCAGGACGGCGTGGAAGAAATCGACAATCTGCCCGGGTTGCTGGATGGTCTGGCGGTGAATGAAATCGTGGTCAGCACGCTCGACCATGTCCCGCATCCGGTGTTGGCAGGTCAGGTGATTGTCCGGGATAGCCCGGAATGGGCTGCAGTTACAGAAAAAATGATAGAAATTAAATCCCGACTGGCGGCAGCAGGGACCCGTTTGGTTTTTGATGCCGAAACTGCGATTTCACAGGAACATTCCACAACCTGTAGCGAACGGGTCGACCGTGCGTTGATCATTGCCGCCGATGGGGGAATTCATCCCTGTGTATTCGCCAATCTGCCTGATTTGTCAACAGGGCGCAAACGCAAATGTTTTGGCAGTTTGGACCGCGAAGGGCTGGACAAAACTTGGTGGAGCAAGGAATATCGACAGTTTCGTGCATCCTTCGCCACTAGGCAGCTCGATGCATTGTGCGGGAATTGCCCTAAATATTACAGTTATGACTAGATCATTTTTTTACAAATCAGGGGAAGAAAACCACCTTGCGCGATTTTCCTCCCCCAGGTGTCAGAAATTTTTGTTTATTAGATGTGTACCCCGAATACAAAGAAGAATACAACCAATAATATAATCCCCAAGCCAAATGTATAGGTCAGCATTTTAATTTCGATCGGTTGCAGCGGGAACCATTGCTCTTCCATTTCGCTCTGCGCTTCTGCTACCGACGGTTCTATTGTTTTGTTTTCGGCCATGTCCTCTCGCCTCCTTCTATTTGCCTATACGTTGCCGAATTACATAATGGGCGGCTTGACGCCGTGATAGAACAGCCAGGAAATACCCAAGCCAACCCATAGGATGAATCCGAACAGACATACCGCGTAGACACCTACGATTCGGCTCATGCCAGCTGCCCATAGCTTACGGACGTTGGTCACGATACCGATCGAGAAGAAGCATAGTGCAAAGAACATGCTACGCAAGATATTGGCTTGACCCGCGCCGGCGTCCGCCAATTTGACAATCTTGGGATTGTTCAGGCCCATGATTAGCAAGACCGCAAACGTGAGCATAAAGCCCAGAACAAATTTGGGGAAACGGTTCCAAATTTCCATCGGTGATATTTTGCAGGCAGCGCCGCCAGTCTTATCCGGGCTGCAGGTATCGAGCCGGAACAAGCTCCAGATAATCGCCAATAGGAAAGCCCACACGCCGATGAACAAATCGATAAACAATTTGGTGGTCGTGGCCGCCATCAGCATCCAGCCTTCCTGGTATTTGATCCCCAGGGTGGCTTCCGCTTTGGAACGAATCAGCGCATCCGTAATGGCGCCACTGGCAACAGCGCCGCCGTCGCTCTTGACCGCCAGGCCCATCCAGGCGCCAGCGACCATCGGCTCACCAACCAGGAATCCAGCTGCCAAAAACGGCAGGAAGAGCAGTTCCACCGCCACGAAAACGATAATAACGGCGGATAGGATAACGGGCACATGCGGACGGGCCCGGATGGCTGCGCCAGTTGCTATGGCAGCGGACACGCCGCAGATCGAAATGCCGGATGCCAGTGGAGCGGCCCATTCCGGCGTAAATTTGAAGTATTTACGAGCAATGAAATACGTGACCGGCCAATAAATCAGGTAGGCCTCGACCACCGCACAGACGCCGCGGACGATAACGGTGCCGGCCAACGTCATTGCGCTGACAGTTTTTATGCCGATCGCCATGCCAAGGATAACGATACCGGTTTTGATGAACCACTCCGGGCGAGCCGAGTCATGCAGATATTTGGTCAGTCCAGGCATAAAGTTACCAATGAATAAACCGACCAACATTGCAAAAATCAGGCCCATTTCGCCCAAGCTCAGTGACCAAGGAATTTTAAATGATTTCAGTTGATTCGGCGTAGCGCCGATATAGGCGTTATTGCCGATTACGATACAGGCAAAAGTCAACCAGTAAATAAGGGTAAATCCACCGGCAAACCGGGCCGGCTTAGAACCCATGATCGTAGCTCCGAATGTGGTGACTGCGAGCATGAATAACCATGTCGCAATGGCCGAGCCCCAAAAGCCCAGTCCTGCATAGGTTTTAGTCGCCGGGGTAACCGCTTTGGAAATGTCCACCCAAACATTGTGTTTGGCCAGCCAGCCCAAGGTATCCATACCATAAATAGGACCAAGTCCGAGAGCAAAGATAAACAGCCCAAGCCATACAGCCCACCAGTCTTCGCTTTTAAACATGGCTTTCCCTTGGTAAACGGAGGGATTGTTTTCTGTACTCAAATTGTTTCACCTCTTTCCAAATTGATGAGTCGTCTCAATTGG
>CAYLSL010000205.1:0-2922 GCA_964386615.1 uncultured Veillonellaceae bacterium | reverse complement strand
AGTTATGGATTAGAGTCTCCAAATCGCCGCCATCCAACGGATATAAGCTAACCCCGTTGCTGGCTTCAATAGAATAGACCTGATTGGCGGGATCTGTCAAGAAATTTGTGTAAACTAAAACCGGAGATATCGGGACACTCTCTCGCCAAAAAGAACACCCAGTTGATTTAAGACCGGTCCCCTATTTTGAGTCGGTCTGTCCCAAGTTCGCTGGAGTTCATCAATTCGTAGGTAGATTAGCTTTAACAACGCCATTTCGTTGGGGAACGCATCTTTACGATTGGTAACTTTTCGGAGCTGATTATGATAACTTTCAATCGTGTTGGTGGTGTAAATGATTTTGCGGATCGCTGCGGGCAATTCAAACAACCTGGAAACAGTATTCCAATTCTTTGTCCAGACATTGACGGCAGATTGGTAGGTTGCCCATTTGGTTTGAAAAGATTCAAAGAGCGTCACCGCTTCGTTAAGGCTGACAGCTTTATAAACTGATTTGATGTCCTTGGCGAATTCAGCCCAGCGTTTACGGGGAATATACCGGATGGAATTACGCATCAGATGAACGATGCAGCGCTGCGTGGTCGTTTTTGGATAGACCGTTTTGATTGCATCTTCCAGTCCCGTCAATCCATCGATGGAAATAAACAGGATGTCTTCCACGCCGCGTCGTTTGATTTCTTCCAGAATCTGAAGCCATTGCCGGCTGCTCTCCTCTTCGGCAAGCCAGAAACCCAGAACATCCTTGCATCCGTCGACATCGATGCCGATCATGTTATACAAGGCTTTCTGCCCGGCTTCAGTTTTGACCGGTGTGTACCGACAAAAACAAACGGATACAACTTCTTCAGCGCTCGGTTTCTAAATTCCTGGACTAGAGGGACAATGCGTTCGGTAATTTTAAAAACGGTTTCGGGACTGATATTGAAGCCGTAAATGTCCTGGATGGTAGCGTTAATATCTCTTTGGGATTGGCCTTTCGCATACATCGCCAGCACGCGGTCTTCAATCGGCAAAACATCCTTCTTATGTTTGGAGATGAGTTGGGGTTCAAAGGAAGCCTCGCGGTCGCGCGGGATGTCGATTTCGAGTTCTCCAAGTTGACTGCAACTGTATTGGAACTGGCTCCGTTTCGGCGGTTGGTCGTTTGCGTAGCATGCTCATGCCGGTCATAACCCAGGTGGGCATCCAGTTCACCGGCCAGCATTTGTTCCATGGCTCCGCCGAACATGTCTTTGAGCGCTTCTTGGATATCCAGGACCGACTTGATTTCATAGTTTTCGAAAATATGAGCGAGTACGGCTGCATTTGCAGGGTTGCGTTTCTTTTTTGCCATTCTGTAAGCCTCCATTTTTGTATAAAGTGATTTTACCAATTTTTCGACTTTACACAAAACATCTTACAGGCCCGTTCCTGAGAAAATCCCCAACAAGTTCATTACGTCGAATTATTATACATTCGACGCATACAATATGTCAACATACAATAAGTCGCATTAGCGAATCGACTGCCCCAGAGATCCGCAGAGAAACCGGTCATATTACTCATAGCAGGTCAAGCAGCAAATAGCGCAGTTTCGTTTCATTTCGTTTCATAAAATTAAACACCAACCAAACACCAAGGGCCAATTCAAGTGCCGCTAAATGCCCGTATCATCGCCTTTCTTCAATTATCGGTGTTTATGTTCTCGAACGTCACCCCAATGCCCAGATCCTTGAGTTGCCGCACATAATTCAAGCAGTCCAGGGTATTCCGGGCAAAACGCGAGATGGATTTCGTGATGATGCCGTCAATCTTTCCGGCTTTGCAATCTTCGATCATGCGGTTGAACTGTTCGCGTTTTTTGGTGTTGGTGCCGCTGATGCCTTCATCGGCGTAAATGCCGGCGCATTCAAAGTCCGGATTTCGTTCGATGAAACTCGTGTAGTAGCTAACTTGGGCTTCGAAACTGGACAACTGTTCTTCCTGATCGGTGGATACCCGGCAGTAGGCAGCGATTCGTTTTTTCTGCGGTTGCAGGTTTTCCGCCAGACTGCTCCGGCTCGACCTTGCGGGTATAACGGTAATGTTTTTTGCCATGTCGCAAAACCTCCTCGACCACGGTTTTCTCCTGTATATTCAGCCTGCTCACGGCGTCATCGTCAATCGATATGCCCGGGCAGGATATTTTGCCGTTCTTCACGTAGTTGCTGCATTGCCAGACGATCTTCTTGCAGCTGTGGCTGCTGTTCCAAGTCCTCCGCCGCAGCGGCGCGCCGCACTTGCCGCAGAGCAGCATGCCGGTAAGCGGATAGCGGTTCGTGTATGCCGCATTTTCCCCTGCCACATTGCCTTTCGCTGCTGCGCGAAGCGCAATCTGCCGCTGCGCTTCCTCCCACATGTCGCCGCTGATAATGGGTGGGTGGTTGTTCTCAATGTAGAAACTTTCGACTTCGCCATGGTTCCGGCATTTCTTTTTGCCTAGATGATCCTTGCGGTAGGTCTTCTGCAATTTGGCGTCTCCCCGATATTTCTCGTTCTTCAGGATGCCGAGGACCGTGCTGGAATGCCACTTGCCGCCGGCAACGGTCGCTACCCCCTCCTCGTTCAATTGCCTAGCGATGACAAAGCTGCCCTGGCCGGCGAGGGCAGCTTCAAAAATCCGTTTGACCACTTCGGCCTGCGCCGGATTGATCACCAATTCGCCTTGTTTGTTTTTGTCATAACCGAGGAATCTTGTCGCGTTGATTGCCAATTCGCCATTTTGGAATTTTCGTTGGTAGCGCCACTTCAGATTGTCGCTGACATTTTTGCTTTCCGCTTGGGCAAAAGAAGAGAGGACGGTCAGCATCAGCTCACCGTCCCCGCTCAGACTGGATATCTGCTCTTTCTCAAACACTACCTCGACGCCCAACATTTTTAGCTCCCTCACCAGTTCCAGCACAA
>CAYLSL010000204.1:0-2945 GCA_964386615.1 uncultured Veillonellaceae bacterium | reverse complement strand
GGTACGCGGGCGCTAATGGCGCAGGCCAGTTCATAGTTGATGGTTCCGGCCAGAACGGCCAGTTCGGTAAGGGTAATTTCCGCCTGACCCTGGCGTCCGAACAATACGACTTCGTCGCCAACGGCGGCATCACAGACAGGTCCGAGGTCGATGACAATTTGATCCATACAGACCCGGCCAACCACTTTGCGACGGATTCCTCGGACCAATACTTCGGCCTTGTTCGAAAGCGCCCGGCTGTAACCATCTGCATAACCAAGCGGCAGCGTGGCGAGCCATGTCTGCTGCTGGGTGCGATGCGTGCAGCCATAACTTACGGGGGTATTGGCAGCAACCTGTTTAATATGGACGATCCGGCTCACCAGCGACATCACCGGCTGCAAATTAAGCTGCAACGGCATGTCCGGCGCCGGCGGCAGGCCATAAAGGATAATGCCGGGCCGGGCTGCGTCAAAATGTGCTGCAGGATAGGCGTCCGTCGCCGCGCTGTTGGCGGCGGACAGCAGGGGCAATTTGATCCCCTGACTCTCCAGCGCATCGACGACTTGGTTAAAGCAATCCAGTTGGTTTAAAGTAAAACTGTTGTCGGCTTCGTCCGCTGCAGCAAAATGGGTAAATAACCCGACAACTTCGATGTCTGGCATTGCAAGCGCCTGCTGGGCCAAGTTGATTGCTTCATCCGGTTGCACGCCAACCCGCCCCATGCCGGTATCCAATTTGATCATAACACGGGCCGGCGATTTTCTTGCCGCTGCGGCGGACTGGAAAGCGCGCAGGCTGTCCAGGCAAGAGACGGCGGCGATCAGGTTGTGGTCGATGAACAGACCCGCCTGTTCCGGCAAGGACATACCAAGTATAAGAATGGGCGCCTGGATTCCGGCGGTGCGGAGTTCGATCCCTTCTTCGGGAATGGCGACGGCCAGCCAATCGGCGCCGGCGCCCAGCGCTGTTCGGCTGACCGGAATGGCGCCATGGCCGTAAGCATTGGCTTTTACCACTGCGATGAGTCGGGTGGTTGCGGGCAGGTGTTTTCTGATTTGCCGGACATTGTGCCGCAATGCCGACAGGTTGATGATTGCTCTGGTAGGACGCACCAAAATATCGCCTCACTTTCATTCACTAAAATATTAGCCGCAGCTGTCCGTTTTTCCTTGTGGCGGCGCATCAATTTTTATTTTGTGATATACTACTTTTTAGAAAATCCGGCGAAGGCGGGTGCCTGTTTTGCAGATCTATTCCAGTCCGTCGGCAGAGGCTACACGGCTGTTTGCCCGAAAACTGAGTGAGCGGTTACAGGCTGGCGATGTCGTATGGTTACAGGGAAATCTTGGTGCCGGCAAAACTGAATTTGTCAAAGGAATGGCTGAAGGATTTGGCGTAACCGACCTGGTCACCAGCCCGACGTTTGCTTTGCTAAATATATATAAGGGACGGATTCCGCTTTATCATTTTGACCTATACCGCTTAAACCGCGTGGAAGAACTCTATGAGATCGGTTTTGATGAATTTGTCGGCGGTGCAGGCGTGGCATTGGTGGAGTGGCCTGAGCTGTTTGCCGCGGAAATGCCGTCTGACTATTTGCGGGTTGTGATCAGCCAGGGCGTGGGGTTGACTGAACGGACCATCGAGGTTGAGCCGGTTGGCAGTCGTTTTGTAAAACGCTGGGAAGGGAGCGAACCAATCTGATTTTGGCGATAGAAACGGCGACGCCGCTTTGTGGCGTTGCCTTGGTCAAAGCCGGTAAGGTATTGGCGGAAATTAATATACAAACAGGGAACACGCACTCGGAGCGTTTGATGCCGCAAATTGAGCGGCTGTTTTTGCTTGCCGGCGTATTGCCGGCTGAAGTTGATGGACTGGCTGTAAGTATTGGCCCAGGATCGTTCACCGGTCTGCGGATCGGCCTGACTACGGCGAAAACATTGGCCTATGCCTGGGGAAAAAAGATTGTCGGCGTGCCGACGCTGGAAGCGCTGGCGTATGCTTGCCCGTGTGCTGATGGATGGGTTTCGGCGATGCTGGATGCACAGAAAGGTCGTGTGTACCAGGCGACCTTTCACTGGCAGTCAGGAGTGTTGCGCGAAGTCTATCCGGTGCGGATTATTGCGGCCGAACAGGCCTTTGACGAATTGCTGGAACTGACGGGGCCGGTAATGGTGGTCGGAGAATCGGTGCGTGAATATGCAGAACTTTTGGCTGCAACGGATGGACGGGTTATTGCAGCGCCGGAGCATTCGTTGATGCCGCGGGCAGCAGCGGTCGGCATGCTGGGATTTGCCCGTTGGCAACAAGGGTTGGCCATTTCGCCGCTGGAACTGAACCCCTTGTATGTCAGGCGGGCCGAAGCGGAAGAACTGTGGGAACGCCGCTGCCGGGAGCGGACATGAGCGGCAGTTTCCGTGTGCGGCCGATGGTGGCGGAAGATCTTGATGCAGTGATGGCGGTTGAGCAAGGGTCGTTTCATACTCCGTGGTCCCGCTCGGCATTTGAAGAAGAATTGGCCCAAAACCGACTGGCCCGCTATCTGGTCGCTTTAGACGGCGAAACGATTGTCGGCTATGCAGGAACCTGGCTGGTGATAAATGAAGCGCACGTGACCAACGTTGCTGTTCACAACAATCGTCGACGCGAAGGGATCGGCCGGTTATTGATGGATGCCTTGATGAACATGGCCCGCGAGGAAGGGATGGAATCGATGACGCTGGAAGTTCGGGTTTCCAATGAAGCAGCCAGGGCGCTGTATCATCAACTGGGCTTTGTTTCGGCCGGCATTCGCAAAAATTACTATTCCGAAACCAAGGAGGACGCACTGATTTTGTGGCGTGAAAAGTTATGAGCGTTTTGTTGCTTGGACTTGAGACCAGCTGTGATGAAACTTCGGCCGCAGTGATTGAAGATGGCCGCAAAATATTATCCAATGTGATTGCTTCGCAGATTCCGGTCCA
>CAYLSL010000203.1:0-2947 GCA_964386615.1 uncultured Veillonellaceae bacterium | reverse complement strand
GCGCCTATTATATCGGCAAACCAAACCCGCTGATGATGCGTACCGGACTGCAATTGTTGGGGATTCACTCCGGTGAAACGGCCATGATCGGCGATCGAATGGATACGGATATCCTGGCCGGCATCGAGAGCGGCCTCGACCCTATTCTGGTTCTCTCCGGGGTTACGACACCGGATGAAATCAAGCAGTATCCGTACCGGCCGCGTTTGGTGCTGGAAGGTGTCGGGGCAATTCCGTCCGCCTAGTTGTTCACCCCGTTATACTTTGATAATCCAGCCTTTGGGAGCTTCCATATCGCCAAACTGAATCGCGCAGAGCGTATCATACAGTTTTTTTGTGATTGGACCCACTTCCGTTTCACTGTGGAAAACATGAAGCTTGCCCTTATATTGGATTCCGCCGATCGGCGTTATGACCGCTGCCGTGCCGCAGGCCCCCGCTTCTTTGAATTCCGCCAGGTTATCAATCAGGACATCCCGTTCTGTCGCTTGCAGTTGCAAGTACTCCCGGGCCAGATACAGCAATGAATATTTGGTGATGCTGGGTAAAATGGATGGCGAAGCAGGCGTCACAAATTCGTTATCCCGAGTGATTCCAAAGAAGTTGGCAGCGCCGACTTCTTCTATTTTTGTGTGCGTCAAAGGGTCCAGATAGATGCAGTCGGCAAATCCGCTGTCTTTTGCCAACTTATTGGGATAAAAGCTCGCCGCATAATTACCGCCGACTTTTGCCGCCCCGGTACCGTAGGGGGCAGCCCGGTCAAAATCGCTGACCATAAAGTTTACCGGTGTCATTCCGCCTTTAAAATAAGGACCGACAGGAAAACAAAAAACAGAGAACAGGTACTCCGGCGCCGGTCCAGCCGCGATGTAATTGCCCACTCCCAACATAAACGGCCTGATATATAACGTCGCGCCATTGCCATAGGGCGGAACATAGGCTGCATTAGCACGTACCACCTGAAGTACGGCATCCAGAAACATTTCTTCCGGAATTTCCGGCATCAACAGTCGACTGGCGCTGCGATTGAATCTTTTGGCATTTTCCGTGGCGCGAAACAGTTGAATGTCGCCGGATTTTGTCCGGTACGCCTTCAGCCCTTCAAAACATTGCTGTCCGTAATGAAGCGCCGGAGCACACTCACCGATACTCAACATATTGTCTTTGACCAGATGGCCTGCTTCCCAGCGGCCATCTTTCCACGCCGCCAGATAACGCAAGTCCGTCTGCATGTACTTGAACCCGATATTGTCCCAGTCAATGTTCGCCAATGTGCTCATGTTCAAGCTCTCTCCTTCTATCTGCTTTTTCTGTTTCAACATATTTTACCATTATGTCGCCCTACTTTTCAGCAAGAAAATTATATTCATGGTTTGCAAAAATTCTTCAGAAGATCGACAGCTCCGGTCCTATCGATTTGGCATCGATAAGAAAAAAAATTGCCCCCTAAAAATCAGGGAGCAATTGCAACCGCAATATTATCGAGACCTTACAAGATGCCTTTAGCTTTTGCCGCCGCTTCCAGACTTGACCGAAAATCCGGATGAGCAATGGCAATAAGCGCACATGCCCGTTCCCGCAAACTTTTTCCGCGCAAATTGGCAACACCAAATTCTGTGACAATGCAATGCACATCATTTCTTGAAGTGGAAACTGCAGCCCCGCGATCCAGTTCAATCGCAATGCGCGAGATCGTTCCACCGGAAGCCGTGGACGGGAGTGCAATGATCGACTTGCCGCCGCAGGACCGACTGGCGCCCCTCACAAAATCAACTTGTCCGCCAATGCCGCTAAATTGCCTGCCACCGATCATTTCGGCGTTGACCTGACCCATCAGGTCCACTTGCAAGGCAGAGTTGATCGAAATCATATTGTTGTGTTGCCCAATCACGTATGGATCATTCACCTGATCAACCGACATCATGACTACATCCGTGTTGTTATTGACAAACTCATAGAGTTTTTGGGTTCCCATAAGAAAGGTAGCGATAAACTTGCCGGAATTGATCGTTTTTTTGCTGTTGTTCACCACGCCGGACTGTGCCAGAAACACTACACCGTCACTAAACATTTCTGAGTGAATCCCCAGATCCTTCTTGCCCCCCAGGAACAGTAACACAGCGTCAGGGATTGCACCAATCCCCAATTGAAGTGTTGCTCCATCCGGAATCAACGCGGCAACGTTTTCGCCGATCTTTTTTTCCACGTCGCCGATTGCCGGCGGTTTCAATTCGATCAACGGTTGATCCTGTTCCACAATATAGGTCATTTGATCCAGATGAATTTTGGCGCCGCTAGTTCTGGGCATCTGTTGATTCACCTGGCAAATTACCTTTTTGGCGCATTCCGCTGCCGGCTGCGTGTAATCAACTGATACGCCGAAACTGCAAAAGCCTTCTGCATCCGGCGGCGTCACCTGAATCAGCGCAACATCGACCGCCAGCAAACCTTGCCGAAACAGGCGGGGAATCTCTGAAAAGAAACAAGGGGTATAGTCTGCCCGCTTTGCTTCTACCGCCTTGCGGGTTGAGCCGCCGACAAACAATGCATTGTGGCGAAAGCTGGCCTCCATGCCGGGTTGCGCGTACTTTGCCGGCCCCATGGCAACCATATGAACGATTTCCACATTGCTCAGTTCAGGCGCCCGATTTACCAAGGCCTCAACCAATGCAGGCGGTTCGCCGCAAGCATGACCAATAACGACACGATTGCCAGATTTCACGACTTTTAATGCTTCGGCGGCTGAAACAATCTTGTTTTTATATTTTTCGTGCCAATTTTCCAAAGTAATCCCTCACTTTTTCCACTGCGAATCGACTCAAGTCTTCCTCCGCGGCAGCAAGTGAATTCAAAGTACGACCGGCAATCCGCACGCAAGCCTGATGGTCCGGGATCTTGCGCGAAGCGCAGGACACCGGACAGCCACTAAGAAACACGATGAAATCTG
>CAYLSL010000202.1:0-2947 GCA_964386615.1 uncultured Veillonellaceae bacterium | reverse complement strand
AGATAATAGTCGCAGCCTTTGCTATATGCCGGCCCCGCCGCCAATTGTCGAATCGTGTTTTCTGTCAACATTGAATTACATCGAACCTTTCGTATCCCCATTTGATGTTATACCCAGATTACTCGCAAGTTATCCACAGATTAATCCACAGATTTACCGAGCAGTTTCCGCTCCGCGCGCTAAATCGGATTAGGCAAGCAAACGGCGTAATTCCGCCGGAATCGCCGCGTCGAGGTGATGCAGAATTTCATCAGTCGTGGAAAGCCGCATCGCTTTTGCGGCAACGTCCTGTGCATAACTTTTTGTTACCGAAGTGATGATTTTTTTGACCCGCAATAATGCTGACGGATTCACACTAAATTCGGTCACACCCAGCCCGAGCAGCAATAGTGTTGCCCTGGGGTCGGCTGCCAGTTCGCCGCAGATTCCGGCAAATTTCTCACCGCCGGTACGATTAGCCGCTTCCGCCGCCATACGGATCAACCGCAGCACTGCCGGTTGAAACGGGTTGTACAGCTCGCCGACATTTTCGTTCAGACGGTCGACCGCAAGCGTATACTGCGTCAAATCATTGCTGCCAATACTGAAAAAATCCACAGCGTCGATCAACAGATCGGCCATGACCGCCGCTGATGGAACTTCGATCATGATCCCTACCGGCAGATTGGCGTCAAATGCAAACCCGTCGGCCAAAAGCGAATCTTTGGCCTGCTGCAGGATCTGGTTCGCCGCGCGGATTTCCTCCAAAGAAGTGATCATCGGATACATGATTCGGGCCTGTCCGTAAACCGACGCCCGCAAGATCGCCCGTAGCTGCGTCATAAATATTTCCGGCCGCTGCAGGCAGATGCGGATCGCCCGGTAACCAAGGAACGGATTGGTTTCCACCGGGATGTTCATATAGTGAACCGCCTTGTCGCCGCCAATATCGAGCGTGCGAATGATGACCGGCTTGCCCTGCATCGTTTCCAGCACCTGGCGATACGCTGCCAGTTGTTCCTCTTCGCTTGGTGCGCTCGGGCGGTCCATAAACAGAAACTCGGTCCGGTACAGGCCGATCCCGTCAGCGCCGACCTCGACCGCTTGCTCTGCCCCGGCCGGACTCATGATATTGGCTGAAAGTTCGATCGCAACACCGTCACGAGTTCGGGTCGGTTGGCCGATCAATTCGTGCAAGCTGGCCTGAACCTCCCCTCGGCGCTCCAGTTCCAGAGTTACCGCCGCCTGGCGCTCCGTCGACAAGCCTATTTCCACCGTACCTGCATTGCCGTTTACCAGCAGCGTTTCGCCGCCCCTCACCGCGGTCAGAATCCCACGGCAGCCGAGCACCGCCGGGATTCCCATATTGTTGGCCAGAATCGCCGTGTGCGAAGTCTGTCCGCCGGTTTCAGCCACAATCGCCCTTACCCGGGATGCATCCGCCGTCGCCAGTTGTGACGGACTGATGTCCTGCGCCACCAGCACCACCGTTTCCGTCAGTTCGGACAAATCAAGCCTCGCCCTGCACAGCAGAAAATCGGTCAACCGTTGGCCTACATCCAGGACATCGGCAGCCCGTTCGCGCAAGTATGCGTCTTCCATCACGGCAAAGAGGGCCGCCTGTTCATCAACTACCAGCTCGAGGGCCTGTACCGCCGAAATCAATTGCAGCGTTATTTTTTGCCGCACACCTTCATCCAGTGTCGGATCGGTCACGATCAACGATTGGGCTTCGATGATCTCCGCTCTGTCGGTTTGGCCGCGTGCTTTTGCATGAGCGGAAATTGCTTCCAGATCAGAGGTTACCTGCTGTACCGCCTGAGTAAAACGCGCCAGTTCAGCCTCGACCTGATCGCGGCTGATGTTCTGATCCGCAGCGATCGGCGGGAACGGCTCGATGCGCAAACACTTGGCGATTGCCAGACCGGGTGCGGCAGCGATTCCCTGGAGTATCATCGTCTCATCTCCCTGTTGCGATCATTCCGGCAGCTTTTCAATCAGTTCGACCAAGTCGGCCAGCGTCTGCCGTTCGTCTTCGCCTTCCACCACCAGCACGATCCGTGAACCCTGACGAATTCCTGCTCCCAGCAGATTAAGCATACTTTTGACATTTACGGTCTTATCATTAAACAAAATCGATACTTTCGATTTGCTTTTGCTGGCCCGGGCGACCAGAAGCGCCGCCGGCCGGGCATGAAACCCGGTGGGATTGGTGACTTCTATTTCCTGTTGAACCAGAATAATCCGCCTCCCGTCAGTTGATCAGCCCAGGCTGAAAAATCCTTTTTCACCGCGCTCTACTTCACGCCCGGCGGCTACCGACACTTGCAGATCCGCCGGCAAGTTGGTGAACACCACCGGCGTAATCAGCGATGGCACTTTGTCTTTGATCTGGGCCAGGTCGACTTGCAGCAGCAGCTGACCCGCCTTGACCCGGTCCTCTTGCGCCACCAGACTGGTGAAGCCCATTCCACCCAGTGTGACCGTATCGATCCCGATATGAATCAGCACTTCGGTTCCGTCATCGGCAGTAATTCCCACCGCGTGGCGGGTATCGGCCATAAAGCTGGTGACTGTTCCATCAACCGGAGAAAATACATCTCCGCTCATCGGATCAATCGCAAAGCCGTCGCCCATCATTTTTTCGGCAAACACCGGATCCGGCACTTGGTAAAGCGGTACCAGCTTACCCTTCATCGGGGCCAGAAAATTTTCCAACATGTTTTTTCGCCCTTTCCTGTTCAAGAGTGTTATTGCAAAAGGGGTTGCGGGCGAACTTATGAAAAGTTTTCCCCAACCCCTTCTATTATACAGGTATTCTGGCCGTCTACCTAGGCCGACTTTGACAACAGCTATTTGCTGCGCTGTGCCAGGATTTTTTGGTTGTACGGCTCTATTTTCGCGTACTCTGCTTCCCAGAACGCCTGGTCCTGCATGCTGTCCAGATATTGCTGGCTGTAGCCGAACT
>CAYLSL010000201.1:0-2955 GCA_964386615.1 uncultured Veillonellaceae bacterium | reverse complement strand
TGTGGAGAACATCGTGCAGGCGATCAGTCGCGATATTCTCTGTCACGCGATGCAGACGCTCCAACCCTGCTCCATTGTTATGCATGTGCACGACGAGCTCATCATCGAGGCTGATCAGAACATATCACTTCAAACAGTATGTGAACAGATGAGCCGCACGCCGCCTTGGGCGGAGGGACTTCAACTCCGTGCCGATGGCTACGATTGCCAATTTTATCGAAAAGAGTAGTGGTCTGGTACGCAAAAGCGCTCCTCCTGTCTGTAGAGGATGAGAGGAGCAAAAGACCTCTCGAAAATATACTTTTCAGGAGGGTCTATATGATAAACGAACTGCAAGTATTTTCCTACGAGGGAAGCGAAATCCGAACCGTCCAGCTCAGCGGTGAGCCTTGGTGGGTGCTCAAAGACATCTGTGATGTGCTGGAACTTAGCAACCCCAGTGTGATTGCCGACCGGCTGGACGAGGATGAGAAGGCAAAAGTTGACCCTAAACAATACTTAGGCTCACGCAGCAATGAACCGGTGACGATCATCAGCGAAAGCGGTCTCTACAATGTGATTCTTCTCTCCCGAAAGCCCGAAGCTAAGAAGTTCAAACGCTGGATCACGCACGAAGTTCTGCCAACAATCCGAAGGCACGGCGCGTATGTCACTTCCGCCAAACTGGAAGAGATGATCAGCGATCCCGCCGCCTGGATTAAATTGCTGACCGCCCTGAAAGATGAACGCGCCGCGAAGCAGCGCCTCCAGCTGGAAGCAGAGAGAAACGAGCCCAAGGTCGTGTTCGCCGATGCCGTATCGGTTTCGAGTGGCACGATCCTCATTGGCGAACTGGCGAAAATCCTGAAAGGCAACGGCATCGAAATCGGGCAAAACCGCTTGTTCGAGAAACTGCGTCAGGATGGCTACCTCATCAAGCGCCAAGGCACGGACTACAACGCCCCGACGCAGCGGGCGATGGAACTGGGGCTATTTAAGGTCAAGGAAACCGCCATCACGCACTCGGACGGTCACGTCACCATCAGCAAGACCACCAAGGTCACCGGCAAGGGCCAGCAGTATTTCATCAACCTGTTCCTGGGGAGGAGCGGCGATGGACAGATATAACGCCGAAGGCTATCCGGATCCGACCGCCTACAGCGCTCTTTTGGCAATCCAGCGCGAAGAAAAGGCGAAGCCATATCTCCCGCTTGTTTACATCGCTTCGCCTTTTGCCGGTGACCCGGAGCGCAACACGGAGCGGGCGCGGGGATACTGCCGTTTGGCGGTCAGCAAGGGGTGCATCCCGCTTGCGCCGCATCTTCTCTACCCACAGTTTATGGACGACGAAACCAGCGAAACCCGTGAACTGGCGATCTTCTTTGCGCTGGTGCTGCTTGGCAAATGCGATGAGATCTGGGTGTTTGGCGAGCGGATCAGTGAAGGCATGAGCAGGGAAATAGCAAAAGCAGAGCGACGCGGCATTTCCGTCAGATATTGGAATAGCCGCTGCGAGGAGGTCAGGGTGAATGGAGCATCCCGTTAAGATATCCGTTTGCAACCGCAAGACCGACAAAAAGTACAAAAACCAGGAGCGGCCCTGGAACTATCTGAAGGAGCGCAACCGCAACCCGGTGCGTACGCCGGAAACCGCCCAGGAATACCCGAAGCTTGCAAAAACACAGCGAGACGCGGCGAAGGACCACGGCGGCTTTGTTGGCGGCTGGCTGAGGGGCGGCATTCGCAAGAGCGGAAGCGTGCTCTGCCGGACCATCGGAGTGCTGGATGCCGACAAAATCAAACAAGATGACGATTTTCCGGCAAAGGTCAAGCAGGCGCTCTCCGGTACCGACTATTTTCTTTACTCCACCCACAGCCATACGCCGGCGGCGCCGCGCTTTAGGGTCGCGATCCGGCTGGGGCGTGAGGTGAGCGAGGATGAATATCCCGCCCTCATGCGGATGGTGGCCAAAGAGATCGGGATCGACTACTTCGACGACAGCACCTATCAGGCGAACCGCATGATGTACTGGGCTTCTTGTCCGGTGAACGGGGAGTTTATTTTCTCCGAGCAAGAGGGCGAACCGCTTGTTCCGGATATCTACCTGGCCAAGTATCAGGATTGGCGGGACGTGACCCAGTGGCCAACCTCTTCCAGGGAAAGCGAGGCAAAAAAGCGCGAGATCGCCGAACAACAGGATCCTCTGGCCAAAAGCGGGGTGGTCGGCGCCTTTTGCCGGACGTATTCGATCGAAGAAGCAGTCACGGTTTTTCTCCATGACATTTACGAGCCTTCCGCGCTGAGCGGACGCTATGACTACATCCCTGCCGACAGCACAGCGGGAGTCGTCCTATACGACGGCAAATGGGCCTATTCCCACCACGCGACGGACCCGGCCAGCGGAAAACTCCTCAATGCCTTTGACCTGGTGCGGATCCATAAATTCGGCGACATGGATGAGAAGGAATCCTATAAGGCGATGAGCGAGCTTGCCGTATCGCTCGACAAGGTAAAAATCCAGATTGACGAAGAGCGTAAAGGCGAGGCCGCCGCGGATTTCGCAACCGAGGGCAAGGACTGGCGGACGCTCCTCAAATATCAGCCGAAAAGCCGCGTGCTGGAGAACAGCGTCTGGAACGAGATGATCATCTTAAACAACGATCCGGACTTCGCGAATTTCGCCTTTAACGAAATGGCGAACCGCATCCAGATCACGGGTGATATGCCGTGGGAACGGCCGGCCGGCAGCCGTTTCTGGCGCGACGCGGACACGGCGCAGCTGAAGGCGCTGATCGACGTTCGCTACGTTTCGTTCTCAAGCCGGAACCACGATGTCAGCTTCACCAAGGTCGCTGACGACAGGCGCTTTCATCCCATACGCGACTACCTCGGTTCCTTGCCGCCGTGGGATGGAACGCCGCGGATTGAGACACTGCTGGTGCGCTGCTTGCAAGCGGACGACACACCGTATGTGA
>CAYLSL010000200.1:0-2968 GCA_964386615.1 uncultured Veillonellaceae bacterium | reverse complement strand
CTTCGCGTTTTTCTACGCTCCGCCCTGTGGTACGGCGTTGAAAAAATGCAGTTCCTGCTTTTCCAGCTGCCAATCCTTCTCTATCATGGCGTGGATGAATTTAGCACGGCTATTTCCTGCCCCGTTTCTTAAAGTCCACATCGAGCCGTTCCTTCCAATTCTCGGCGATCGGTTGGCTGGCGCGAACGCAGCACATGGCTTCGCTTATTACATCATAGTTCAGCGCAGTTCCCTCAGAGTCGGCATTGTAGTTTGCCGCCCGGTCCTTGCCAATACCATAACGCGCGGCTGTAGCAATCGCGTCGATGTTCGCGCCGAGGAAGATGAACTCCCAACCATACTTGTTTTTTTGGTGCTCGATCATCCGGCGAACTTTGGCCTCGTTGAATTCGCGGCTGGCGTTTTCCATGCCATCGGTCGTGATCACCACGACCACATGTTCGGCGCGTTCGGCTTCGGCGGTGCGTTTCTGAGCATTGCCAATCTTGTTGATGGTCTTGCCTATGGCATCCAATAAAGCGGTAGTGCCACGCACATAGTATTCCTGATCGGTAATCGGCGCCACGCCACGCAAGTTGATCCGGTCGTGCAGCAGTTCAACCTGGTCGTCAAACAGCACAGTGGTGATCACCGCTTCGCCCGGTTCTTTCTGCTGCTTTGCCAGCATCGCGTTATAACCGCCGATCGTGTCGCTTTCCAGTCCGCTCATCGAGCCGCTCCGGTCCAGAATGAACACCATTTCCGTCAAACCTTGTTTCATCTTTGTCAGCCTCCCCATCACGATTTTGTTCCCGTGATGCAAGGATAACATCCGGCGGCTTTCGACAGGTCGCCTGGCAGGCGACAAATTGCAATGAGCGTTTTTAGTTGCCTAATAACGGCTGGTCAAAAGCAAACAAGGCTTCATTGATTTCAAAGATATTGTAGTTACCTTCTTCAATAAAGAATTTCACGATAATATCAAATTTGCTGCTGTGAGAAATCGCGAACCCGGCTTTACCCAGCAAGTCCCTCGTTTCGTCCAGGTTAAGCCGCAGCGCGATGGCAAAGGCGAAAACCGTTGGTTTACTGGGTTTGTAGTAAATGTCGTTACGGATTTTGGAAAACAGTTTACGGTCGATGTTGGCTTTTTTATAGGTTTCCGCATCATTCATGCCTTTCTCATCGATCAGCCGCAACAGCATCTGGGAAAAAGTTTCTTCCATCCGCTTCATGATGTCCGCCAACTTGCGGTTGACTGGCGCCGAAGGAGCAGGCATGTATGCCGAAGAAATCGACGCCTCATATGAAGCTTCTTCTAAAACCTCTTCCTGCATGCAGATCCGTTCACGACGGTTACGGTCATCAATCGGGTGCAGGTCGATATAGTTGTCGTCAATATACTCGGTGATCGAGGCAAACAGTTTTTCCGACAAGGCGAACGAAGCCTTGTCAAACACCACCAGATAAACGGTCATCTCATGTTGCAGCAAAAAGTCGCCGATCTCGGCGATCGCCACCTTTAGCGCCTTGTCTTTCGGATAGCCGAACGCGCCGGTAGAGATCAGCGGAAAGGCAATGCTCTCCAGCTTGTACTCCCTGGCCAGCGCCAATGAATTCCGGTAGCAGTCCGTCAGCAGTTTCTCCTCGCTATTTTTCCCACCGCGCCACACCGGCCCCACCGTGTGGATGACATGTTTCGCCGGCAGTCGGTAGCCTTTGGTGATTTTCGCTTCGCCCACCCTGCAGCCGCCCAAGGTCCGGCACTCGGCCAAAAGCTCCGGTCCGGCCGCCCGGTGGATCGCGCCGTCTACTCCGCCGCCGCCGAGCAAGGATTCGTTTGCCGCGTTAACGATCGCATCAACGTGTACTTGGGTGATATCGTTGCGGATGATTTCCAGTGGCATGGCTTCGCCTCCTGTCTAACTTGCCCGAACCCGGTTCAGGCAAGACTTGTAATTTCTTTATATGCGTTCCAGCACCTGTTTCGTTTTCTCTGTCACGACATTCCCCGTATTCAAGGTGCCTTTCGGTTCAATCAACATCACATGGACTTCTTCCGCCGCAACCGGCAAATGATCGACTCCTTTCGGAATGACAACCAGTTCCCCTGCATCCAAAACCAGATCTTTGTCGCGAAACTTGATCGTCAGTTGTCCTTTGACAACAAAAAACAGCTCGTCTTCATTGTCATGATGATGCCAGTCAAATTCGCCCTGTAGTTTTGCCAGCTTGATATAGGAATCGTTCATTTCGCCAACGATCTTCGGGCTCCAGTGTTCATGGAACAGACTGAGTTTTTGATTCAGGTTGATCTTGTCCATATAATCATCTCCGCATAAATTATTCACATCATACTATTACCCTTCGACAAACCATTTTCCTTCATCTTCAAACACTCTTCTTGGCATTGCAGCAGTCTCTCCCGCGCCAAAATGTTTGGCAGCTATCAGAGCGTTCCGCGCATATGAACGATTTTCCTGCAAACTTATTGGCGGTGGCGCAGGGCAGGGAGCAGGAATCCCATGGGCAAAGAAAAAGCGGGCTGAAGCCCGCGCACAGCGACACTGGAAGAAAATCGGTTCTCGTGTTTATTAAACATCTGGAGTGGACACTGGGCAGCTTTGATAAACCAACTAAAATTGTCAGCTACAATCGGTTTAGAATCAGCATACTGGACTTCTTCAGCTTATTTCCTTATCTTCCATGCCAGCAACAGTTCCGTACCATCGTGGTTATAGGTCATCCAGTGCGAGATGCTGAGCATCATCGGAATTCCCCGTCCCATCGACGCATCTTCGCCAAAGGAAAACAAATTCTCGGGATTGGCTCGCAAACGACGTAACATCGCGTTGCCGGCAAAACCGATCCGGCTGGTCTTCACCCGCACAACAAATCGGTTGCCGAATCGGTTGAACTTCAAGCTAGCTTTTTGGCTGCGGGCTTTGCCATCCCGGCATTCCAAGGCATTGGCAATCGCTTCGTTGAC
>CAYLSL010000199.1:0-2975 GCA_964386615.1 uncultured Veillonellaceae bacterium | reverse complement strand
ATAAAAGGCAAGACAGGGAAGGCCTTTAGTTCCAAGGATGGAGCGAATACCCCAGATTATTTCGCTTGTCATTCAAGGGACTAAAGGCCTTTTTCCGCCCAAAAACAAGGATGAGGATTATGATGGAAAAACGGACGGATCCGCAAACACGCTCCAGTCTGCTGTATCAGCAGGCCCGGCGTTATCATCAGATGGGAGACCTCGGCGAGGCGGTCACACTTTATGGCAAGGTGTTGGCAGCCCGGCCCCGGCATACTCCTTCCTTGTTGCATCTGGGCGAGATTGCCTGGCAGACCGGGAACCTCGATCAGGCATCTGTGCTATTGGCCCGTGCATTAACGGTCGACCCGCAATATGTCGAAGCCTACGACCTGTTCTGGCAGGTTCGCAAGGCGCAGGGCGATTATGAATCGTCTGTTGGCATCCTGCGCCGGTTGATCGAGATTCGCCGTCACGAGGGATTCAATTATTATCATCTGGCTCTGTTGCAACAGGAACGCGGCTATCTGGAAGAAGCCGGCAGCTTGTTTGAACAGGCTATCCGTTATAAACCCGATGATGCCCGCATCTTTTTCGCATATGGTGAACTGTTGCAAGCCCAGGGCCGGATTGATGCGGCGGCGGGCAAGCTGCAACAGGCACTGTTGCATGACCCGCGCAATGCGCTATACCATGCGAAATTTGCCTGGCTGCAGGCGTTCTGCGGACAGACGCAGGAAAGCCTGATCCATATTGAGCGGGCGATTTTGCTGGATCCCGGCAATGAAACGTATCAGAGCCATCGTTGGCAGATCCAGTTAAAAATGGGGCTGCTGGCGGAAGGGTTCGCGGCGGCGGAGCGTCGCAGCAACTTAAAAACATATCAGAAGGATGTTGCCATATACGCGGGGATTGCACAATGGAACGGGAAAGCATTTTCCGGCCGCCTGCTGATTTATCCCGAAACCGAGCTGGCAGACATTCTGCAATATGCCAGATATTTTCCCCAGGTCAAGGCATTGGGCGGAACGGTGATCCTGGCCCTGCCCAAACCGTTGATGAAACTGTTCGCCAATCTGTACTGCATCGATGAAATCGTTGAAGCCACATCGGCCGGCGTCGCAATCAGCAGAGCGGATCGTAAAGTTTCCATCGCCAGCCTGCCGTTCCTGTTCGATACTTCTCTGGAGTCGATTCCGGCCCATGTACCCTACCTCTTTGCCGACCCCTTTCTGACTCATTCCTGGGTCAGGCGTCTGGACTGGAAATCATTCCGCGTCGGGTTGGTATGGTCAACGGCTGCGCAATCCATTCCGTTATCCAGTACAGAACAGCTGATGAAACTGCCGGGGATTTCCTGGTACGGTTTGCAGATGGACGGAGCAGAGAATAAGGCTCCCGCGGGTTTGACGCTTCCTGTCGTAGACTGCTCCGGCGGACTACGTGATTACGCGGATATGGCAGCTCTTGCTGCAAATCTTGATCTGGTCATCGCTGTTGATTCACCGCAGGCTCATCTGGCTGCCGCGATCGGCCGCCCGGTCTGGACCCTGCTGCCGTTTGAATCCGACTGGCGATGGCTGCACAGACGGGAAGACAGTCCCTGGTATCCGACGATGCGATTGTTTCGTCAAAGCCAGCCCGGCGATTGGGATGGAGTCATCAGACGGGTGGCAGACGCCCTTGGCCCCAAGTCCCGACCGTTCCGGCAATTCCAGCCTCTGCAGGGGAAACCGCGCGAATTCTTTGCAGACTCGGCTGTCACATATTCGTGTTGAACAGGTAATGCGTTAGAAACAGAAATTAGAAGGATTGACGTAACCGTCAAGTGAGGAGGGACCCTCGATGAAGATTCAGACAACCCGGTTTGGCGAACTGAATGTACCTGCGGAGTGTATCATCCGCTTCGTCTCCAGTCTCGCCGGTTTCCCCAGACACAAGCGTTTCGCCCTGTTCCCTTATGAAGAGAACAGCCCGTTCTATCTCCTGCAGTCCGTCAGTAACGCGGCGCTGACATTTTTGATGGTTGACCCCTACCGTTTCTTCGATGGCTACGTGTTCGAGCTGGAAGATGAGCTGGCGGCAGAGCTGGGGTTTTCTGCCGAGAATCCGCCGGCCGTCTATACGCTGACTACACTGCATGACAAGCTGGAAGATGCAACCGTCAATCTGCTCGGGCCGGTCCTGGTCAATTGGGCCAATCGGACGGCGGTACAGATGACGCTGCAAAACTCCTCGTATGCGGTTCGCCAGCCGCTCTTCCCGGAGGGGTTTAGCCTGGACCGGAAGCGGGACGGCAACCGGGCACGACAAAATGTCAAACCCGTTGCGTACGAACTGCGGCAGGAGGCGATCGGATGAATATAGCGACAACACGTTTCGGTGAGATCGAGGTTCCGGAGGAATGTATCATCTGTTTTGCGGATGGATTGCCCGGATTCCCCGGTGAAACCAAATTTGCACTCTTCCCTTATGAACAGGACAGCCCGTTTTCGATTCTGCAGTCGATCAGCGATCCGGATCTGACGTTCCTGTTGGCAGACCCGTACCGGTTCTACAACGATTATGTATTTGAACTGGACGACCAGGCGGCGGCAGAGTGGGGGTTTTCGGCTGACAATCCGCCCCATGTCTATACAGTGGCAACACTGCGGGACACGCTGGAGCAGATGACCGTCAACCTGCTGGCCCCGATCGTGGTGAACTGGGTCAAGCGGACCGGCGCACAGCTGATTATCGAAAACAAGCATTACTCGGTACAACAACCCTTGTTCCCCGAAGGGATCAAGATGAAACCGGCCCCCAAACAAACTGGTCAGGGGGGCTGAGCATATGCTGGTACTGACAAGAAAACCAGGCGAAAAAATATTCATCGGTGACAATGTGTCCCTGACTGTGGTCGAAGTCAAGGGAGACAGCGTACGGATCGCGGTGGACGCACCGCGTGAAGTGAAAATATATCGCGGCGAAATTTTTGAAGCGATCATTGCGGAAAA
>CAYLSL010000198.1:0-2986 GCA_964386615.1 uncultured Veillonellaceae bacterium | reverse complement strand
GTCAGGCAACAAATGGAAGCCGTTACGCTGAAAATTGAACAAGTCGCTGATCATGCGATCCGTGCTGCTGAGGTTGCCATGATCACAAACGATTCGAGCCAGGCCGGACAGCAGGCGATTGACCGTGCCATTGAACAGATGGGGGCAATTCGGGAATCGACGGATAACATTGGCCAGGCAGCAGAAAAACTAGCTGCGGGAACAATTCGAATCGGTGAGTTTGTTTCCATTATTAATGGAATTGCCGAACAGACCCACTTGCTGGCGCTCAATGCTGCGATTGAAGCAGCAAGGGCAGGTGATGCGGGGAGAGGGTTTGCCGTTGTGGCACAGGAAGTCAATAAATTAGCAGCGGAGTCTGCCAAATCAGCCAAAGATGTTCATGGAATGATCGTTTCCAACCGCCGTGATCTGGAAGCCGTCGTAGCCTATATTCGAACGGGCCAAGAGGGTGTCGTTGCCGGAATTGAGATGGTTGAGACGGCAGGAAAAGAGTTTGTAAGTATCGCTCAAGGCGTTACGCAGGTGTCGCAGAGCATGCAGAAGATTTCGCTCGCCGTGGAAGATTTGGCCACCAGCGGCCAAAATATCATGGGCGCGGTGAAACGGGTCGAAGAAAAAAGCGGCGAAACTGCCGGCAGGACGCAGGCAATTTCGGCCGCAGTGCAGCAGCAGGCTGCTTCGCTTCAGCAAATGGCTGGCTCAGGACGTTCGTTGGACGGGCTGGCGCAAAATATGCAGGATGTTGTGAAAAAATTTGCGATTTGATTTATTTCAACAACGGTTTGACGAACCGTCCAATCCGGTCCAGTGCTTCGGTAAGGTTTTTTGATGACGAGGCATAGGAGCAGCGGACAAAACCTTCGCCGCAAGAACCGAATGCATCACCGGGAACTAGCGCTACTTTTTCCGCCTGCAATAATTGTTCGGCGAACTGCAGCGATGTAAGACCGGTGTTTCGAATCGAAGGGAACACATAGAACGCGCCACGCGGTTCAAAACAATCCAGGCCAATATTGCGGAGGCCTTCCACCATCAATTTGCGGCGGCGGTCATACTCATCCACCATTTTATTGCGGCTGGCCTTTCCCTGTTTGATTGCTTCGATGGCGGCAACTTGTGCAGTGATCGGGGCGCAAAGCATAGTGTATTGGTGGATTTTGGTCATCGCGGCAATAAAATCGGCATTACCCAGCGCGTAACCGATACGCCAGCCAGTCATTGCGTAGGCTTTGGAAAAGCCGTTTAATAGAATCGTGCGGTCCCGCATGCCGGGCAGGGAGGCGAAACAGGTGTGTTCTCCGTCGTAAGTCAGGCTGGCGTAGATTTCGTCAGAGATGACGATCAGATCGTGCTGTTCGGCAAACCGGGCGATGGCTGCCAAGTCCAGCCGCGACATGACGGCGCCGGTTGGGTTATTGGGGTAGCCAATCAATAGTGCCTTGGTCCGCGGTGTTAGTGCCGCTGCCAGTTGTTCCACCGTGACGCGGAACTCGTTTTCACGGGTAGAACAAACGCTGACCGGAACGCCGCCGGCCAAGGTCACGCAAGCATTGTAAGAAACATAACACGGTTCGGGTACCAGCACTTCATCTCCGGGGGACAACAGCGCCCGCATGGCCAGGTCCAGCGCTTCGCTGACGCCAACGGTGACTAAAGCTTCACATTTAGGATCATAGACCACACCGTAGTCGGTTTCGACCATTTGAGAAATTTCCTGCCGCAGTTCCAACAGACCGTAGTTGGAAGTGTACGAAGTGTAGCCACGCTGCAACCCGTGCACACAGCTTTCACGGATGTGCCAGGGCGTGACAAAATCCGGTTCACCGACGCCGAGCGAAATGACGCCGCTCATTTCCGCTACGATGTCAAAAAAACGTCGGATGCCAGATGGCGGAATCGACCGGACTAACGGTGAAACACGCTCAGCCCAGTTCACGGTGTCACCAGCAGCCGCCGGTCGGCTTCCTCGTCGTCAATGATGACGCCTTCTTCCTTATATTTCTTTAGCACAAAATGAGTGGTTGTGCTGACAACGCCGTCAATTGTCGCCAGTTTGGTCGAAACGAACTGGGCCACTTCTTTGAGATTTGCTCCTTCAACGGTTACCGCCAGATCGTAGGTTCCAGACATCAGAAACAGATTGCGGACTTCCGGAAAACGGTAAATGCGGGCGGCAATCGCGTCAAAGCCGACTTCACGCTGCGGCGTGATCTTGACTTCAATCAACGCCGACACATCTTCCAGGCCGGCTTTTTCCCAGTTGATGATCGGTTGGCATTTGACCAGGATGCGGTCATCTTCCAGCTCGCGAATCATTTTTGCGACCTGGCTGGTTTCGGCGCCAAGCTGGCGAGCTAACTGTTCATGGGTCTGGTGATAATCCTGGTCAAGCAGTCTGAGCAATTCTTGTTTTAACTCCAAAGTGTTGTTACTCATTGGAACTTCCCCCTTCGCATCTCGCATCATTAAAAATCCGGAAAATAAAAGTTCCCGCCCGATTGCTCGGACGGGAACTTGTTTTCCCGTGGTACCACCCAGATTCAGCCCAAAGGCCCTCTCGTCCCATTAACGCCGGGAATGCGTTGGATTTCCCAGTGCGGCGCACTGTTTGTCCACGGCTCCAGGATGGCTACGTCCTGCGACTTTTCCGCCGGTTTTCAGCTGCTCCGGCTCTCTGTGGGAAATGCAACGACTTTGTCCCTTCATTACCTACCGATATTCTGCTTTAGTTTTTATCATTATAAAGGGAAAATCAGCAAGACGCAAGAGTAACTGTGAAAAAGAATCTGCATCAAGAGTTGGCCGGGACCATCCTCCTATTGGAGTGGGACTGACTGCTCACAAAAAGTTAAGACCTCTGCAGGATAAACAATGCTTGAATGAAGTGTTACAATGAACCTGAACCACTGTGTCATCAGGGATGTATATTTTTGTCCGGAATTTTCCGCAGGAGGAAAAAGCGATGTGTGAAATCCGCTCGATG
>CAYLSL010000197.1:0-2990 GCA_964386615.1 uncultured Veillonellaceae bacterium | reverse complement strand
TCGGTAAGTCCGACTTTTTCCGCTTCTTCCAGTACCTTCGCCAAACGGCGTTTCGCCAACTCCAGAGCGCTTTGCCTGGAAAGCCTGCCGATGCCGCCGGGATGGAAGGCGATACGGTCAGCGCCGAGCCATTGTGCGGCTTCCAGCGATTTCAGAAAGTGCCGCGTCGTATTGGCGGCTGTCGTCTCATCCTCAGTTGCCAAGCTAATATAGTAGGGAGCATGTACACTCATTGCAATCCCTTGGGCCGCCGCCTTCTCGCCCAGTGACCGGGCCGTGGCTTCACCGATATTGACGCCCCGGGTCAGCGAATATTCATAAGCGCCAAGACCCAGTCCCGCTAACCACCCCGGCATTTCCAGCGAGGATTTGTGACCGGCTGCATAAAAACTGTCCGGATTGCCGGACGAGCCAAACACCGCCCGCATCAGCGCAAACCACCATATCCGGTTTGGCGCAGCGCTTCATAGACGGAAACTGCCACTGCATTGGAAAGGTTTAGTGAACGAGCTCCCTCGATCATCGGCAGCCGGACGCAGCGATCCGGATATTGATCTAGAATCGTTGCCGGCAAGCCTGCCGTTTCCTTGCCAAAAACCAGAAAATCGCCCGGTTCAAAGACAGCCTCACTATGAAATCGATCCGTTTTGGTTGTATGGCAAAAAAACCGCCCGGTTGGATACAGTTGTTGCAGCTCGGCAAAACTGTCATGGTAGGATACGGTCAGGAGATGCCAATAGTCCAAACCGGCCCGCTTCAGTGTTTTGTCATCGATTGTAAACCCGAGTGGCCTGACCAGATGCAAATGACAGCCTGTCGCCGCGCATAGTCGTGATATATTGCCAGTATTGCCGGGAATCTCCGGTTCCACCAATACAATATGAAATGGTTCCGCTTTCTTGTCCATCACGCTGCCCCTTTCCTTTTCCTGATAAAATTCATTATACTCACCTCTGCCGTTAAATGTGGAATTATTATTATTTTGTTAAAACTAACATTTTGCCGTAAAACTCGCAAATATGAGTAGGAATTTTTTGCAGACTATCGAATAAATTATATAGGGCCAAGCGCCTGGATAAAAGAGGGGGATTTGTTTGATAAAACATTATGTACTGGACACAAACGTGCTGTTGCATTCTCCCCATTCCTTATTTGCGTTTAGTGAACACACGATAGTCATACCGGAAGTTGTGCTGGAAGAACTGGATCGTTTCAAATCGGAACCAAATGACCGGGGTGCCAACAGTCGTGAAGTAAGCCGGATCATTGATCAACTGAGGACCAAAGGAAACCTGATCGATGGAGTCCTGCTCAACGAGGAAGGCGGCCTGCTTCGTATCGCTGTAAATCATCTGGATACCTCCATGCCACCGCACTGGGACCGCTTCAAGGCAGATAACAGGATTCTGCAGGTTTGCCGGGGATTGGCCGAAGAAGGTCGTCAGGTCATCTTGGTCAGTCGTGACACCAACATGCGGGTAAAAGCAGTCATTTTGGATGTTCCCGCCGAAGATTTCCGCAATGAAAAAGTGGCAAAAATTGAAGATCAATACACTGGGCGGGCCGAAGTTTATACATCGTCAGAAGTCATTGATCGGTTTTTCGAAGCCGATGACCGTTTTATTGCAGCCGATGAGTTGCGCCTGTTTGACGAAGCCAGTCACAGCATGGTCCAACCGGTGCTTACGACCAACCAGTTTCTGCTGATCCGTTCTACGGACAATGAACGACAGACTGCACTTGGACGGTTTGACGGCAGCAAAGTAGTTCACCTGAAATACCGTAATCATACTCCCTTTGGCGTAACGCCGCGCAATCTCGGTCAAATTTTCATGCAGGAATGTCTGATGCTTGGCGCTGACGAGGCCCCGCTTGTAATTATCAAGGGCCCGGCCGGCACCGCAAAAACTTTCTATTCACTGGCAGTCGGCCTGCATCGTTTTATCGACTGCCGTCCACGCGACTATCATCATCTTTTGATATGCCGCCCCAATGTGCCGATGGATGAAGATATCGGCTATCTGCCCGGCTCCGAACAAGAAAAAATCGACCCCTATATGCGAGCGGTACGTGACAATCTATTCACCCTGATGTCCGGCCACAGTATGACGGAATCGAAGGAAATCGAGCAAGTGGAAGACACGGTACAGATGTTGTTCGACAAACGGGTGATTCAGACCGAAGCATTGGCATACCAGCGAGGACGGTCCTTGCAGCGGTATTGGATGATTCTCGATGAAATGCAAAACTCGACGCCGCGTCAAACCAAAGGCGTCATCACGCGGCCCGGCATCGGCACAAAAATTGTGTTGCTCGGTGATCCGGAACAAATCGACCATCCCTTTTTAGACAGCCGGACCAACGGCCTGGTCTACGCCTCGGAAAAAATGAAGGGAAGCAAGTTCTGCTTCCAGGTCACGCTAACCTATGAAGAATGTGAACGGTCGCCTCTGGCGGCAGAAGCAGCGATTCGATTATAATTAATTTGATTACAAATTAATTATAATCATTGCAACGAATTTTAAGAATGTGACGAAAGAAGGGACGCTGCAAGTGAAAGGTACTGTAGTTGCCACTTGGGTCCAAACTGCAAAAAATCTCTGGGGAACTGATATTGCCACACAAGCAATGCAAAAGGCCGGGTGGCCGCCTGACAGGCTTTTTTCGCCGACGGAAGATGTCGAGGATGCCAAACCGAAAGCCTTTGTCGCAGAACTCGCCTCGTTAACAGGCAAGACACAAGATGAAATCTGGCTGGCTGTCGGTAAAGACAATATTAAGACGTTCTTCAAAATCTATCCGGCTTTTTTCAAGAAAGAAAACCTTTACTCCTTTCTCCGTTCAATGTTCGATGTTCATGTCATTATCACCAAAAGGATTCCTGGCGCCAACCCGCCAGAACTGTTGATCAAACCGCTTTCTTCTACCGAAGCAATGCTGTCCTACCGTTCACAGCGGGGAATGTTCGGCTATCTCAAAGGCTTGCTGGC
>CAYLSL010000196.1:0-3051 GCA_964386615.1 uncultured Veillonellaceae bacterium | reverse complement strand
TTCGACAAATTTGTCGGCGCCGATCGGGAACTGAGCACCCAGATGAAGGCGACCGGCGAGGTGATGGCAATCGACCGCACGTTCGAAGCCGCGCTGCTGAAAGCGGTCCGTTCACTGGAAATCAAGGCGCACCGGCTGCAACTGCCGGCCATTGCCGCGCTGACTGATGAACTGGTGTTCGAACGATTGACGCGGACCGATGACGAGCGTCTGTTCGTGGTGGCCGAGGCCTTGCGGCGCGGTATCGACCCGGCGGAAATTTCCCGCATCACAACGATCGACCCGTTCTTTATCGACAAGATTCACCGCATTGTGACGATGGAACAGCGGATCGTCAATGAACCGATGACGCCGCAACTGATGCGCGCCGCCAAACGCTGCGGTCTGGCTGACCGGACGATTGCCGAACTAACCTTGACACCGGAGGGGGAAGTGCGCAGTCGCCGCAAACGCTGGGGAATCCTGCCCTGCTACAAGATGGTTGACACCTGCGCCGCTGAATTTGAAGCGGTGACGCCATATTACTACTCCACCTACGCCCAGGAAGACGAAGTGCAGGTCACGGACCGGCGCAAAGTTCTGGTACTGGGTTCCGGACCGATCCGCATCGGTCAGGGCATTGAGTTCGACTACTGCTCGGTGCATTCGGTGTGGGCGCTGCGGGAAATGGGCGTCGAATCGATTATCATCAACAACAACCCGGAAACGGTCTCCACCGACTTTGACACGTCGGACCGGCTGTATTTCGAGCCTCTGACGATGGAAGACGTGATGAACGTCATCGAGAAGGAGATGCCGGAAGGGGTCATCGTCCAGTTCGGCGGACAGACAGCGATCAACCTGGCGGGACCGCTGTCGCGGGCTGGGGTGCAGATCATGGGCAGTTCGCTCGAATCAATCGATACCGCCGAGGATCGGGAAAAATTTGATGCCTTTCTGGAAAGTCTCTATATTCCCCGTCCCAAAGGCGTCAGCGTTACTGATGCCGGGGCGGCGATTGCTGCGGCCAACCGGATCGGTTATCCGGTGGTTGTGCGTCCTTCCTATGTGTTGGGGGGACGGGCGATGGAGATCGTCTACAACGAAGGCGACTTGCGTTATTACCTGACGCATGCCGTGCAGGCATCGCCGGATCGTCCGGTGTTGGTCGACCGTTATATGCAGGGAACCGAGGTTGAAGTGGACGCGGTCAGCGACGGCAATGACGTGCTGATTCCCGGCATCATGGAGCATATCGAACGGGCGGGTGTGCACTCCGGCGACAGTATCGCCGTCTATCCGCCGATCACCCTGTCGGAGGAAATCCGCAACACCGTCGTCGATTATACGGTCAGGATGGCCCGGGCCTTGAAAGTGAAGGGGATCATTAACGTCCAGTACGTGGTGCATGAAAACAAGCTCTACGTGATCGAAGTGAATCCGCGTTCCAGCCGCACCGTGCCGTTCCTCAGCAAGGTCACCAAGGTGCCGATGATCAATCTGGCAACCCGGGCCGCGATGGGGCAATCGCTGGCTTCGCTCGGCTATTCGACAGGGTTGCTTGAACCCGTCGAGTACACTGCGGTAAAGGCGCCGGTATTCTCGTTCGCCAAAATCACCCAAGTCGACATTGCTCTCGGGCCAGAGATGAAATCGACCGGTGAAGTCATCGGCATCGATTATCACTTTGAGCGGGCCCTGTATAAGGCAATCATTGCTTCTGGCATACAGATCCCCGACGAAGGGGCGATCCTGCTGACTATCGCTGACAAAGACAAACAGGAAGCGCTGGAAATCGCTCGTGGCTATGCCGAGCTTGGCTATCCGCTGGTTGCGACGGAAGGCACGGCAAAAATGTTCACCGATGCAGGCTTGCAAGTCCAAGCGGTGCGCAAAGTTTCCGAAGGTTCGCCGCATATTCTGGATCTGATCAAAAGCGGCGTAATCAGAATGGTAATCAGTACGTTGACCACAGGTAAACTGCCGGAAGCAGACGGTTTCAAAATTCGCCGTTCCACTGTGGAACATGCGATTCCTTGCCTAACTTCGCTGGACACGGCGAAAGCGGTATTGGATGTGTTGACGGTGACCCGCCGCCGCCGCTTGATTTACTCGATGGCGATGCAGGACTATGCAGGAACTAACCGACCATCCAAAGGACCGAATTAGATGGCGGCTCTAAAAGATCCGTTGGAGGGGTGGCAGGAATATCTGCAATCCCTACCAACGGTTTATAGCGGCTTTTTATTGGACAACGAAGCCAAGGAAGAAGGCTTGCTGCACCGAATCTTTGCCTACCGCAACGAAGCCTGCCGCCGCAGTGCTACAATAGTCTATGATAAAGTTACTTTTGAATTCATGCTGCGTGTTAGAGTCGGGTTGGTAGAATTCTGTGATGTGCGTTTCATTCACCCGGACCGCCAATGCTTTGAAGCGGTTCTGAAAAATTCACTGTTTTCACTATTGGATTTGCTGCAGTGTTGCATTCCGGAACGGATGGAAACGTTATTTCGCAACAAAAAACTGCTGGAATGGGATTATGAGAGCTTTTTACCGCAGCAATTACATGGGTTTTCGCGCGTGTTATGTCCGCAAAACTGTGTGCAGGTGACCAATGGTTCTTACCTGATTCTGGACTACTCCGATTATGACTGCTTGAGTTCCTTGCGTTTCTTTTACAATGTTTTTCGCGATGATTTTTTCGCTGAAAAACTGATTCAAGGCGTACCGGAGGCAACTTCTGTGTTTGATGTAAAAAGCCTGACAGATCTTGAAGCCAGGCTGAAAAAATCTCTGGCGGACTGTCTGCTGGATTTACGGCATCGAATAGAGGCGATAGAGAAATAAAGCCGGTAAAGTTCGATAAGTTTAGCATTTTACGATTGACAGAACCCCGGATATCTATTAGAATATATTTTGCAGTCTGGTTTTGGCCCGGTGGTGTAGTGGTTAACATGCCGCCCTGTCACGGCGGAGATCGAGGGTTCAAGTCCCTTCCGGGTCGCCATTTTAAAATCCCATGCCGCGGTAGCTCAGTCGGTAGAGCAGTGGACTGAAAATCCACGTGTCGGC
>CAYLSL010000195.1:0-3199 GCA_964386615.1 uncultured Veillonellaceae bacterium | reverse complement strand
TCGTTGGCATCGACAAACACCACATTGATTCCCATTTGGGCAAAAGTGTAGTGCAACAGATTATACGTCCCGCCATAGAGACTGGAGGAGGAAACGATCTCATCGCCGCTTCGCACCAGGGTGAGCAACGCCAGCGTGATCGCCGACTGACCCGAGGCTACCGCCAGTGCGCCAACGCCGCCTTCCAGTGCCGCCACCCGTTGCTCAAAAACATCAGAGGTAGGATTCATAATGCGTGTGTAGATGTTGCCGAACTCCTGCAAACCAAACAGTCGGGCTGCATGATCCGTGTCATTGAAAACATAGGATGAGGTTTGATAGATCGGAACCGCACGGGAATTGGTCGTCGGGTCCGGTTTTTGACCGGCGTGAAGGGCTTGGGTTTCTGGAGCATACTTTTTGTTGTCTGACATGATGCTGCCTCCTTAAAAATAAACTATACTGCTTCTTTGGTGAAATCAAACGGCGTTTCCTGATATACGTAGTAATTCAACCAATTGGTGAAAAACAGATTGGCGGCACTGCGCCAGATCACGACCGGATCTCGGGTCGGATCGTCATCCGGGTAATAGTTTACCGGAATCTGAATCGGCAAACCCTGCGAAACATCACGGTCATATTCGGCCTTCAAGGTCAATGGATCATACTCCAGATGTCCCGTAATGAAAAAGTTGCGCCTCTCTTCATCTGCCACGGCATAAACGCCGGATTCTTCGGATTCTGAAAGAATAGTAAGCTGCGGATGTTGTTCAATATCGGCATGCCTGAGTTCCGTATGACGCGAATGCGGCACATAAAAAACATCATCAAAGCCGCGAAACAGTTTTTCCTGTTTGTCCGAACTCAGTTTATGTGGAAATACGCCAAACATCTTCTGACCCAAAGTGTATTTGGGAATCCCATAATGATAATACAGACCCGCCTGAGCGCCCCAACAGATGTGCAAGGTCGAAAAAACATGGGTCTTGCTCCACTCCATGATTTCACAAAGTTCCGGCCAATAAGCCACCTGTTCAAACGGAATTTGTTCAATCGGCGCGCCGGTGATGATCATCCCGTCATATTTGTTGTGTTTCACTTCGTCAAAGGTCGCATAGAATTTAAATAGATGTTCCTGCGATGTATTGACTGGTGCGTAGGTCGCCGTGTAAAGAAAGTCCACCTCGACCTGCAACGGCGAATTTCCCAGCAGGCGCAGTAGTTGCGTTTCGGTCACGATCTTGGTTGGCATCAGATTCAACAATAGGATTCGCAGCGGACGAATATCTTGTGAATAGGCCCGCCCTTCTTTCATCACAAAAACATTTTCATTCTCCAAAATACTCGTGGCTGGCAGATCGTCCGGAATTTTGATTGGCATATTTACCCCTCCATTTTGTCCTGTAAAATGAAAAAACCTCTGACCCAAAGGGACAGAGGTTAAACCAACACTTCCGTTCCCTCATCTTTCAGGATTGCTCCTGCAGGATTTGGCACCACTGCATTTCTGCCGGTTGCCGGGCGTCATCGGGCCAGTCCCTCAGCCACTCTAGATAAGAGGATTGCTATTCAATTTTGTTATTCCGATTATATTACTCAGGTATCATGTTTGTCAATACGAATTATATGTTGTTTTCATTTCTCTTATAGGCCGAGTTCTTCGCCGACGACGATAACATGGAAATCGGTCTGGCGGGGCTTTTTATGCAGGATTGTCGTGATGTTGCAGATACGGGTCGGCCCCTGGCAATCGACGCACACGCCGGTTTGCGCACAGGGATTGGGGTAGCCAAGTCGTTTGTTATTAGGCGGCGATGCCCAAAGTTTCACACGGTTTTCCGCCTCGGCCACATCGTGCACAATTTTATTAATTCCGACGACGATAAAAACTTTGTCCGGGCCAAACAGCATGGCTCCCACCCGGTTTCCTGTCGCATCGACATTCACCAGTTTGCCGTCAAGCGTAACGGCATTGGTGCCTGATAAAAACACATCCGACAGCAAGTGCTGGCGCCGGATCGCCCGCATCTCTTCAGGGCTGAGTCCGGGTTTCAGATAATTCTGGACTGGGTTGCCCCGCTCTTCCAGTTTGGCAATGATTCCAAGCTGAGCTAATGTAACGGATCCGCCAAAGCCAATCGTGGCGTTCGTTGGAATCATTTCCAACAACTTGGCGGTTGCCACTTCGCGACTCTGCACATATGTTGCTGTAAAGAGGTTTTTCTCGAGCGCCTTGACAAGTTTTTCACCCAGTGCATCACGGTGCCATTGAACGTACTCACTCATTTGGTTTCCTCCTAAAAATTGTTCTACTTGAATTTTATTTCATGCTATAATGTTAGCATTAACGATATTTTTCGCAAGTACGCACTTTTTTGTATTATAGTATCAAAAAGTATACTGCAATACTTTGAATACTCTGGTGAAACCGGCAAAGATTCAAGTTTGACTAGGAGCGATGCAGTATGATTAAATTCAGAGATAACGAATATCAATGTTCGATGGAGTTAACCCTTGATCTTATCGGCGGCAAATGGAAATCGCTAATTCTCTGGCATTTGGCCGAAAACACACTACGTTTTAGTGAACTGCGCAAAACACTGCCGCAGGTAACTCAAAAAATGCTGACGCAGCAGCTCCGGGAGCTGGAAGATTGCGGCCTGGTCAAACGCTTCATTTACACCCAGGTTCCGCCCAAAGTAGAGTACTCGCTCACCGATGCCGGCAGGAGTCTGTTGCCGATACTATCGTCACTATGCCAATGGGGAGTTGAATATGTAAATCGCGTCGATACTAATGGGCAGACTGTAGTTGGTCCGTTTTCAGAGCTTTCACTATAAGCGCCTATTATTAGTAAGATAAGACAAGTTGAAATGGGACATTGCAGCCATTGTTGCCCGTGTCCTATTTTTTGTTTTCCGTTCGCTTGATCAGAAACAAATAGTTGCATGTTGCAATTAATTGTCGTAAGATAAATGCAGACAGATTAAATGGGAGGAATGTCCTTGTCGGCCAAACCATCAGATCAAGCGGCTACCTTGCGTGAACTGCTACGCGTATTGATCCGAAAGCTGGGAATCCTTGAACGCAGTGAAGCTGCCTGCTGCGAAATCACCCTCAGTCAATGCCACACCTTGATTGAAATTGGTCGTGCCGGCGCCTTGTCGGTGAATGAGCTCTCCGATCGCCTGGGGCTCGACAAAAGCACGGTCAGCCGCTC
>CAYLSL010000194.1:0-3210 GCA_964386615.1 uncultured Veillonellaceae bacterium | reverse complement strand
AAGCGATGCAGTCATTTTTTTATCTTCAAACAGATTCCTGTCGCATCATCGTGCAGCTTGCCGCTCGCACCCATTTGTTCCAGGGTTGCAACATCGACTGCGAAATTCTTTGCAAGCGAAGCTACTATCGCCTCGTTGTCCGGCTTCGCGAGGGCATCTGTGAAGCCATCTGTCAGAAAATAGAACGAATCGCCCTCTTTTAAGGGTAAAGTACCTGCCATAAATTCCGCATCATCCCAAAGACCGACGAACATTCCCGGCGTTTCCACCTTTACGGCATTGGCGTAAAATTGTGTGATGCCGGCAGCGACATACCGAAGCTCACTTGTCGACAGGTCCAGTTCGAATCCCAGAATAGCCGCAAAGGATCCGTCAGTGAAATATTTTGCCGCACGCCGATTCACCTGTTTCAATTGCTCCAACAACGTCAACTTTGTCGCGGAAATTTCCCGCAGCAACACATTGATTGCCGATGTCTGAAGCGCTGTAGCCAGCCCGTGGCCTGAGACATCGATGAGGAAACCGCGCAGCAAAAGACCGTCGTTTTGCCATTCCAGGTGATAGGTGTCACCGCTGACAAAACTCGCTGGAAAATAGAGAGTACGAATATAGACGCTCTCCGATTCGGGCAGCGTCGGCAACAGCTCCCGCTGTACTTCTCGCGCAAACTCAACATCGCGGGACATCTCCTCTTGTCGGCGGTGCGCTTCTGTCATGTCGCGCATGCTGGCCAGGAAAAAGTCTTTTCCTGCAATATTGATGACGGTTCCGGCTGTTTCCACATAAAGCATCGTTCCGTTTTTGTGCCGGAAGCGCTGTACTTCCGCAGGCGTAAAGCGTTGCTGTAACAGGATTTCATTGTAGAATTTGTCTAGATTGATCTGTGAGTCGTTCACAAACCGGTTCACATATAGCGGGGTGTCTTTCGGCAGAGAATATCCCAGCAGTTCGGTAAAGCTGTGATTGACTTCCACGACTTGCTGCGTGCTTATCTCCACCAACGCCAGCGCGTCGAAGGACTGCTCCATCAGTGCACGGTAACGGGTTTGCATGGCACGCTGCTTTCGGCTAGACCGCATCAGCATTCCAGTATACAGGAAAATCAGCAGGCTCACACCGGTGCAACCGACAAGGTAGTCAAAACGGCGCTGTTGGAAGCCAGCTAGGGCCACATCGCCGGAAATCCCCACTTGCACAACCAGGGGATATTTGTCCAACACTCGATAGCTGTAATATCTGTCAGCCACATAATTCCCGACCGGCGCACGCGCGACAGCCGCAAAAAGCGATGCGGTGTCGATTTTTCCAGCTTCATTCGGATAATGGCTGGCACGGACTGCCCGATCAAGGCCAATCAAGGCAACTACATGACCGCTACCCAGCTCCATCGATTGATAAAAGACCGTAAAGTATTCCGGCTTGACAGCAACCGAAACCATGCCGGCGAAAGACCCATTGGGATGATTCAGCCTGCGGGAAATATGGATCGATTCTTTGTTAGAAATGAGACCGACCCGGGTTTTACCAATGAAGACCCGCCCGGTATCCTCTTTGATATGAGCCTGAAACTGCGGAGCATTATAAAGATTGGTCGTATTATCCAGTGCGCTGGTTAGCGGTCTTCCTTTTTCATCGGTCACGACGGACTGATTGATCAGCGGGTCACCGATTTGTTGCCTGACCAATAATTGAACCGACGGGGTCACTTTGCCATTGGCTTCAAAGTCGGCCTTGAGAAAGGCCAATGTTTCCTCGACCCTTGCCAATGCATGGCTTGTATGGTCTTCGAACGCAAGGGCTAATTTATCGTTACTGTTAATAATGGAGGCTTCTGTGGTCCTTTGGTCATGTTCAATTTCCCACAGAACAAAACTCCAGCCCACTATGAGAAGGAGCAGGCAGTAAACAAGCAACATAAAGTCAGGGAAAATTTGTTCGCGCCAAAAGCGATGAGTCAGGATGTCTTTTTTCACATGGTCCTCCTGTGGTGATAATGCGAATGGATACAACGAAACGCATACATTTCATTGTGTTTCATTCGAGAAATCGGATAAGTTTTCCTTTGAATAAACACTCGAAAGCAAAAACAAAAACAAAAATGACCAGGCTCGCTTTGCATGTATAACGACGCCTGGCGGAATCGATGCCTTCCTCCGGAACGGCGCAGCCGGGCAGGTATGCCAAGCCGCGACCGTGGCCGACGGGCGCAGGTGGTGAATGCTTGGACGGTGGCAAGCGATAGCGCAGACAGCGGACATAGCAGATCCACATCCGAACGAAGTGAAGGATGCAGCTAAGGAACGGAGCGCTGCGGTGGCGGAAGGGTATGTGTTGATGTAAAGGCGGCCCGAAGAACGGCAAACGAAAGCCCGCCTTCGGGCGGGCTGGAGGCCGTACGAGGGACGCGAGGAAAAATCTGTTGATGGAATCGGGCCTGGTGAAAAAAAACTATTCAGCACCATTTCACCATTCGATCAAATACCCATCAAATAAAATTCCATCCAAAATTATGCCCCCAAACGGCACACATTGCCACATCTTGGGCATCGCATCTTAATTCTGGGGTTTGACTATCCAAATCGTCAAGGTCTCTTCGATTAGCATGGATCGGTGGCACTATTTTTCTGGTTAAATCCGAACCGCTTGGCGAAGAATTTTGATTTGAGATCGATAGGTTTGAAAAATCTTTTCCGCCATTAAAACTTTCCTCCCCAAAAACAAAGACCCCGGGGCACGAAGCACACCGGAGTTCGATCTGTGATTATCTTACGCCGAAATGGTACAACTGTCAAATACTTTTCCAAAAATTACGACACGAGGTTTTTCGAGAAATGAAACCTGCATTCCCGGAAATATATAACGAGGTGGCCGCCAACTCATATCAATACTAGAAACCTTATATTTCCTTGCACTGCACAAGACCGGACCAACTGTCCGGGAATAGACTGAGAAGCCAATTTGAACACCTATTGTTATAATATATTTTAAAATGCTATAAAGCACAATGATACTTTTTAACTTTGTTTGACAACGATCCCTCAAAATATTTCGCTCGAATTTTTTCACTACCCTCACCCACGGCTTTGCCGCTCCTGCAATCGCTCCAGCCAGCCCGGAATATTGTCCCGGATCTCATACATCCAGCGTGGCAATAATACTCCTATTTATCTCCCCACCTATTGCCTGACCATCTCCCGCCATCCCTCATAG
>CAYLSL010000193.1:0-3213 GCA_964386615.1 uncultured Veillonellaceae bacterium | reverse complement strand
GGAATGCAGGAGATGTAGATCAGATCATCTCTTGCCATGACCCCAGGAGAAATGAAACACTCTTGTTCTGCCGCCTGTTGTTTCGCCTTCTCGGCAAACTTGGCCAAAGAATCTTCCAGCTCGACCGTCACAATTTTAAACAGTTCAGCCCCGGGCGGCAAAGAGGTGAATGAGGGATGAACCCGCTCGTGCAACACCACTTGTTCGCCGCGAATACGGTACCGGAAAGCAGGGATCTGATTTAACGCCTGTGCGGCGGCAAAAATCATCGCCCCATAAAAAGATAGCCGCATCGCTTTGATGCTCGGTAAAAATCTTGTAACATCAAGGTTTGCGCAAATATTATACTGCGGGTAATCCATTTTTTTAAAAAAGCGAAACTGCTCGACTCTGTCCCACTTCTCCTGATCAATGACTTCCACAATTCCCTCCGCCGTTATAATGTCAAAGTTTCCAGGCCAACAGCAATTCTGTTCCTTCACTGTTATAAATCATCTGGTCGGTTAATGACAACATGATGGGAATCCCCCGGCCCATCGACGCATCCTCGCCAAAGGCGAACATCTCTTCCGGATGTGAACGGAATCGCCGCAATACTGCATTACCGGCAAATCCCATGCGTGATGTTTTTACCCTGATTATCAGGCGCCCACCTATTTTATTGAAGCGGATCGATGCCTGATTTTGGCGCGGCACCCCGTCCCGGCACTCCATTGCATTGGCCAGGGCTTCGTGTACTGCGACTTCCTGGATAGAGTGTGGCTGGCCGGTTACTTCCGCCAAAATTTTCGCCACTTCACCCTTCATTCTCTGGTAATCGCCGTATCCATTGAAGCGCAATGACTTCGGCCAACCATCCTGCCGAACAGACGACTGCGGCAATGCGCTCACATGAATACAGACGGCGGTGGCATCGTCGTGGCGGTCCGGCGCCTCGGCCATGCGGCGTAGTCGTTGGACCATTGCCGAATATCGATCAAGCTCCGGCCCATTCTGCCGATCCAGCAAGTCTGTCAATCCATCCGTCATAAAATAGAATGAATCACCGACTGCTATCGGGATTTCATGCGTTTCGAACGTCTCGTCGGGCAGAATCCCCAAAAACAGCCCCGGTTTTGCCACCACACCAGTCAAGGTCTGGCTCGCCATCCAAACTTCTGGCAAGCCGGCACAACTCCAGCGCAGTTGTCGCGTCTCAAGATCCAGTTCGAACCCGATCGCACCGGCAAATGTCGCTTCATCAAAATAATCGCCGACACGTCGATTGATCCAACGCATCGCATCAGACAATGGCAAGTCGCGTTCATTCACTTCCCGTAATAATACATGCAAGGATGCAGTATGCAATGACGTTGACAGGCCATGACCGGCAACATCGATCAAGAAACCGCGCAATAACAACCCGCCATAACGCCAGTCCAAAAAATACAAATCGCCGCCAACATAGCCAAACGGTTGGTAAATTGTATTGATCAGAACGAAATCCGAGGAGGCGGGCATAGACAACAGCGCCGTCTGAACCCGCGTTGCCAGTTGTGCATCACTCAAACTTTGTTGTTCCCGTCGCACGATGTCTGTCACATCACGAAACGTCAGCATGATTGCCAGCCGGCCTTGATAGCGGACCAAAGTCGCTGCCAATTCGACATCAACTAAAGTTCCATTCCGATGGTTGACTGCATAACGGCGGGCCGGCAAAAAGCCGCTGCTTTTCACCAAATCCAATATGAACCGGATCGTATCAGTCTCGCCGCTATTCAGGTCAAATAAATTCATTTTCCCTTGCAGCTGTCGGTCATAGCCAAACCGCTCCGCAAACCGCGAGTTGGCTTCTAAAATATCTCCTGTGTCGGGATCGCAGAGCAGCACCGCTTCCGGGGACTGCTCGATAACAGCCCGATAGCGTTCTTCAGTCTCATCCAACGATTTTTCCACCTGTTTGCGAACTGCGATTTCTGCTTCCAACTTCCTGACAGACTGTTGCAATTCCTGGTTGGCAGTAAACAATTCATACGTTCGTTCCTCCACCGTCTCTGCCAGTATTTCTTTAGCCTGTCGCAGTTCCGTTTCCGCCTGTTGACGGATGGTTATTTCCTGCCCCAACGCATTATTGAGATTGTGCAGCTCTTCGTTGATCGCCGTCATTTCTTCATTCATTGACGTTAATTCCTGGTTGGCAACCGACAGCTCCTGCGTACGAAGCTCTACCTTTACCTCCAGGTCATCGCGGGCCTGAATCAAGGCGGCTTCGACTTTGGCGAAAGAGCGGACGACAAACCCGGTCTTATACCGGGATGCGACGATGGCGCCAGTCAGCGAAAACAGTACAATCCACAGGAAAAGGCTTTGCAGTTTGTTGATAGTTGCGAAAGCTGACTCCGCTGACTGTGTAACAATGACATACCAGCCTGTGGTCTCCACTTTGGCAAAACTGAGCAGTTGTCGATTCTTTTTGTCTTCCCACCCTTGCGCCCCATTGCCGGCGGCAACCAACTCCTTCACCTGCAGGAAATTATCCAAGGTTTGCCGCTGCATTACCCGTTGGCTATCGTGATGTGAAATAAATACACCTGATTGATCCACGACCGCGATATCCAGCCCCGGATCATACCGTTCCTGCATGCTGTCGATCAACTGATGCAAACTGGTTAAATTCAAATGCGCCGCCATGTCATGGTCGTCGAACGCAACCGCCAAAACAACGGACGGAATTCCTTGCGGCAATGAAATAAAGGCATTAGACCAATACTCGGGTTTACCGGATCGCAAAGCTTGAAAAAACGCCTGGCTGGAACGGTCGATCCCCTGCATCTGTGCGTCAAGCGGGACAACTTCCCGCACGATCCCCTGTTTGTTCAATACTTCAATGCGCTGAAACAAGGGTTCAATACGCAACAATGGATTCAAATAGAACCCTTCCGCCTGCTGTCGAGCAGCCGCATGAGATTCATGAGCCTGCTGCAGCATCATGCGGGGATTTTGCAGCGCTTTTTCCAATTGGTTGGCCGTGGCCCGGGCAATCAAGGTGTTTTTGCGAGTGGCGTCTTGCTGTAAACTATCTGTGGTAATATAAAAAGCCGCTAGCGCAATAATACAAAGCGGCAAAAGAAATGTCGCCAGTTCAGTGACCAGCATGAATTTTTTCAGTTTCATTTTCCGCCGTTCACCCACTTCATTTGATTATCACAAACTGCCCGTTTCGCACAGTCAACA
>CAYLSL010000192.1:0-3220 GCA_964386615.1 uncultured Veillonellaceae bacterium | reverse complement strand
CGGAGGGATCAAAGTGAAAAGCTTAATCCGCGCACTACTGAACTTTTTATTCAACATTCGATTTGTCGGCGAACAACGATTGCGCTTCCAGGGACCGTCCATCGTCATGCCGAACCACGTCTCCTTTCTCGATGCTGTCCTGATGTATGCCTATCTGCCGGCCAACGCCTGCTTTGTCGTCAACACGGCCATCGCGGCGAAAATCGGCTTGGTGCTGCGCTGGGTCGACCACATCGTCGTGGACCCGCTCAATCCCTATTCGTTGAAAAAAATCGTGGCGGCGGTCAAGGCGGAGCGCCCGGTGGTGCTGTTCCCTGAAGGCCGCATCACGACAAGCGGCGGCCTGATGAAAGTCTACAGCGGCATCGGCATGATCGCCCTGCGGACGAATGCGACCCTTTATCCGCTGATCCTGCTCGGGCCGGAATCGTCCAAATTTTCGCGGCTGCAGGGCAAGCTCCGACAGGTATGGTTTCCCAATATCCAGCTTTATTGCGGTGGACCGACACGGCTGGAAGTCAATCAGTCGGTAGGCTTTCGCCAGCAGAAGAAAGAAATCAGCGACAGAATCCTGACACTGCTGCAACAGACCCAGTTTGAAGCCAAACAGGCGCGGGAGACCCGGACCAACCTGTTTGACAAGCTGCTGGACGCGGCGAAAATTCACGGCAGCCAAAAAATCATGGCCGAGGACATTGCCGGGGAAATCAGCTATAAAAAGGCGATTCTGGGCAGCTACGTGCTGGGGGCGCATTTCCGTAAGGCCTTGGCCGGCGAGGAGACTGTCGGCGTGATGCTGCCCAACTCGATCGGTCATTTGGTGACGCTGTTCGCTTTGTTCCAGTTGGGAAAAACCCCGGCGATTCTAAACTTTTCGACCGGCGCGGAAAACATGCTGAACTGTGCGGAAACGGCGGGACTGAAAACCGTCCTGACCTCGCGCGTGTTCATTGAAAAAGGGCGGCTGGACGAGCTGGCGGCCCGGCTGGCCGGAAGGCTGCGTCTGGTGTATCTGGAAGACCTCAAGGCCAACGTGGGGCTGCTTGACAAGGTAAGCGCCGGCGTAAAGTATCTTCAGAAGGTAACGGCAGTTGACAAAAAAGACCCGGCGCTGATCCTGTTCACCAGCGGCAGCGAGAGCAAGCCCAAAGGCGTCGTGCTTTACCATCGCCATCTGATCGCCAACCTCAACCAGATTTCCTGCGTTATCGACTACACGCACAAGGACAAGATGCTCAATGCCCTGCCGATGTTCCATTCCTTCGGCCTGACCGCCGGGACCCTGCTGCCCGTGTTTAGCGGTGTGGACCTGTTCTTGTATCCCAGTCCCCTCCACTACAAGATCGTGCCGGAACTCGCCTATGACCGCAATGCCACCGTGCTTCTCAGCACGCCTACGTTCCTGCTCGGCTATGCGAAGTATTGCCATCCCTATGATTTCCATAAGATACGCTACGTCCTGGCCGGCGGGGAAAAACTCAAGGACGAGGTGCGGCAGCTATGGAGCGAAAAATTCGGCCTGCGCATCATGGAAGGCTATGGAACCACCGAAACGGCGCCGGTGCTCAGTCTCAACACGCCGTTGTTTTTCCGCCAGGGAACAGTGGGGCGTTTTCTGCCCGGAATCGAGTGGCGGACAGAGGCTGTCCCCGGAATCGAAGACGGCGGGAATCTTTCGGTCAGGGGACCCAATGTCATGGCCGGATATCTGCTGCACGGCAAAGGGTTTGTTCCCGCCGAAGAATGGTATGACTGCGGCGACGTCGTGGCTCTCGACGCAGAGGGGTTCATCAGCATCAAATCGCGCCTGAAACGGTTCGCCAAAATCTCTGGAGAGATGGTCAGCCTGGACAGTGTGGAGAAAACGGCGGAAAAGTGTTTTGGCACCGAACGCAACGCGGCGATCAATCTGCCGGATGCCAAGAAGGGCGAACGAATCCTTTTATATACGGTTCACAAGACGGCGACCAAACAGGCGCTGCGGGATTTCATCAGCCAGTCGGGGCAGAGCATGCTGTTCATGCCGGCGGACCTCATCATCGTGGATAAGCTGCCTCTGCTCGGCAGCGGCAAGACCGACTATGTCACGTTGAAGCAGCTGGCACAGAAGGAACAGGAGCATGTTTAGGCTGTCGCCGCTCGGGGCGCTGTTCACCGCCCAGTTCCTGTCGGCGTTTGTCGATAATATGATTTTGTTCGTTGCGCAGGCGATCCTCCGCCGTGACGTCTACCCGGATTATTATCTTCCTTTTGTGCAAAGCGCCTTTTTGGCGTCATATATCCTGCTGTCGCCGTGGGTGGGCCGGTTCGCGGACAAAAGGCCCAAGGCGCAGGTGCTGATCATCGGCAATTTCATTAAGTTATCCGGCGTGCTGGCGTTGCTTGCAGGCTTCAACCCGGCTCCCTGCTATGCCCTTGTCGGAGTGGGCAGCGCGGTATACAGTCCTGCCAAATACGGAATCCTGCCCTTCCTGACGCAGGATGAGCATGCCTTGCTGCGGGCGAATTCCAAGCTGGAGAGTTTCACGATCCTGGCGATTCTAACCGGTTCGGTCGCTGGCGGTTTTGCCTCGGATATTTCCATCAGCGGCGCCCTGCTGATCAGTGCGTTGCTGTATGGAGCTTCCATTGCGGTGAATCTGCTGATTCCCAAAGATCCCGGCAACATCTCCATCGGCTATGACAACGCGGTCCGGGAATTCGTTCGTGACACCGGTGCGCTCATGAAGGAGCGGGAAAGCCATTACTCCCTGATCGGCACCGGGTCCTTCTGGATGGCTTCGGCAGTGCTCCGGATGATCATTTTCATCTGGGTGCCATTGACGCTCGGCATCACCAGCAGTATGCACATCAGTCTGATCATTGCGGTGACAGGGGTGGGCATCGCAATCGGAGCGATTATTACCCCGTATCTGATCAGTATCAGGACATATTTGCGGACGTTGTGGTACGGTTTTGCCATGGGGCTGGCGATTCTGGCGTTCCTGTTCATTCATACGCTGGGCCCCACCATTGTTGCGATCCTGCTTGTTGGCGTGATGGGCGGGATCTATATCGTGCCGATGAACGCCTGTCTGCAGCAAGTCGGGCATCACTTGATCGGCGCCGGAAAAACCATCGCCGTTCAGAACTTTATGGAAAACAGCTTTATGTTTCTTGGCGTAGGCGCCTACACCCTGGCGACAAAAGCGGGTCTTTCCGTATCGGCATCCATCGGGGC
>CAYLSL010000191.1:0-3244 GCA_964386615.1 uncultured Veillonellaceae bacterium | reverse complement strand
AAAAGTGCTTCAGTCCTTGTGAATCAAGGCTGAAGCACTTTTTGAGTTGGAGATTTCATGCGTGTTTCGGCGACTTCGTAAGGGAAGCTTACGGATTAGTTCAGCCGTTGAGCTTTTTGTCCATATGATCAACAATAAGCGCCAAGGTGCGTAACTTCATCGCCTCTTCAATTCTGATCGGCTGGTTGAAAGCTTCCTCCGTATCTGCCATGATCCAGCTGAGCGCCAGTGAGTCGACGCCCATGGCGCCAAAATCAGTATCCGCCTTCAACATGGATGGTTCCAATCCCTTCACCCGCTTTAGGATGATTTCCCTGAACTTCATTTCAATCGCCTGTTTGTCCATTTTTACTCCTCCTTCACTCTTTCGCAGTTTTTTGGGGCTCTTTGGCCAGTTCCGCCAAAAGCTGGGCAGCCAGTTCCCGTAGCTTGAATTTCTGGACTTTGCCACTAGCCGTTAACGGATACTCGTCAACAAAGAAAAAGTAGTCCGGCACTTTGTAGATCGCGATGTGTTGGCGGCAATACCGCTTCATGTCGACCACATCGGCTGTTTCGCCCGGTTTTAGGCGAACGAAGGCGATTATTTCTTCTCCGTAATATTCAGAGTGTATGCCAACCACGTGGGCATCACGCACTTTAGGATGCGTTAGCAGGAATTCTTCGACCTCGGCAGGAGCGATGTTTTCGCCGCCGCGAATGAGCATGTCTTTGACCCGGCCGACGATTTTATAGCAACCGTCAGCATCGACAGTGGCCAGATCACCGGTATGGTACCAGCCATCAACGTCAAGAACTTTTGCGGTCTCTTCCGGCATTCGATAGTACCCCTGCATCAGCAAATGACTTTTTACCCACAACTCACCTTGCATGCCCACAGGAACAGCTTCGCCGGTCGCCGGGTCAACGATCCGCAAGGCCACTCCCTGCAGCGGCGGTCCGGCAGTACCTGTCCGTTTTTCCAGAGGCGCGAGAGGCGAGGAGATAAGGACGGCCAGCGCTTCGGTAGAACCATACAGCACGCCCAGTTCCGGCGCCGACAATTTTTCGCTTATACGGGCGACAATTTCCGGCGGGCAAAAGGCGCCGCCAATATTGCCGCCGCGCATAGACCGAAGATCATAGGGACGGTTTTCCAGCATTGCCAGCGCAGCGACGAACATGGTGGGAACTCCGTTGGCGAAAGTCACCCGGTATTTTTCCAGCACAGCCAGAAACTCCAGCGGACGGAATCTTTCCAGCACTACGGCGCTGCCGCCGACCCGCAGTATGGATGCGACTTCGCTGAATCCATAAACATGGAAAAGCGGCAAGGGCATGCATAAAACATCAGCCGATCCGATGCCTTCCCTGTTGCTGGTGGCCACAAAACTTGACAGGTATGCTTTTTGGCTCACCATCACACCTTTAGGCACGTTGGTTGTTCCAGAAGTGTACTGGATGCTGAAGACCTCGTCGCCTATTACTTCGCCCATCCGGGCAGCGAATTCTGCTTGATCCGCCATCTGGCCCTGAGCCAGAAACTCATCCCATTTCGCAAATCCGCCGTATTCGGCGCCGCCAATCAAAACGGCTTGCGTGAGATTTGGCAGAGAACTCCGTACTTCCCGCAGAACATCCACATACTCCCCAGTGGCGGCGTACCCGTCGGTCAGGAACAAGATTCTTGCTTCAGACTGTTTCAGCGCATATTCAAGGTCATAGTTCCGATAGCTTGTGTTGAGCATCACCAGCGTCACGCCCACTTTTGCGCAGCCAAATGCGATAGTCATATATTCCGGCACATTGGGCGCCCAAATCGCCACATGGTCGCCCTTGGCAATGCCGGCCGCCAGGAGCGCCCGGGCGATTCGTTCCGATTCCCGCTCCAAATCCGCATAAGTTTGGCTCTGGTTTCGTTCCGGCCAGATCAGGGCGGTCTTTTCTCCCTGTTCAGCCGCCCGCTTTCGGATGAGCTCACCCAATGTACTGTTGCAGGTGTCTTCCCAGTCCTGGCGGATAATCCGCCCTAATTCTCTGGCCCGTTTCGAGGCCAGAAAGATCTTGTCAAAATTCGGCGGTCTTATCACCTGCTGCATGAGCATCCCGTCATCGCCGAACCAACGCGGCAACGCACCGCCGAAGAAAAAACCATGCCGTCGCAGGATTGAAACTGCCGCCCCGCAGGCCGGTTCCGTCAGGCGAAAGGCTACCTGGGTAACAAGAGCGCCGGCCGCAGAAGCCTGGATGACAAACTGGCCTAGGCTGGTCTCGAAATCTTCTCCCAGCTCCTCAAACTGAATGCGGGCCACTCCGCCGACGCCAAAGATCTGAATAGCGCCCCGGGTTTTTATCCCGGCAGGCAGGGGCGCCGTGGACGGCAGGAACGTAGTCTCATCCGTCCATTTTGAATAGATGAAACGAAGGGCGTCTTCGTAAACAGCTGGAGTATATAGAGTTTGTGTTCGGGGCGCGGAGCTCTGGAACATCAGCAGGGTTGAAATCCGTTCCGTGTCGGTAGAAATTTCGTTTAGCGCTTTTGCATAGGCTTCCCCCGACATCAGACCCACTTCGATGCCGGTTTCCGTAGAGCCCAGCTCCAGGGCCATCTGCTGCGTCATCAAATGGTTGCAAACCGCTTCGCCCCAGGTGCATCGAATGTTATAAATGCGGGGCAGTTCTTGCATGGCGAAAGCAAATAGACGAAACGCCGTATCGGAAACCCTGCTGTCATGGCGCATCATCATCTGGCCGCCTTCGTACAGTTCGGGATTGGGCGGAGACGAGCGATACAGCGCGAAATGCCCCACCACTTCTCCTTCGGCGTTGCGGGCGACAGCCCGATAAGTATCACCGGTTTCAGTCTGGCGGATGAGCGACGTTGGATCATAGACGCTCTTGACGGGGTATTCATTGCCGTATACATTCTGGTACAGGGCAACTACTCCGGCTGCGTCGCTGGGGCGAAACTGGTCGATTTGATATTCCCCGGACATGTTGAGCCTCCTTCAGCGATTCTTCTGCGCCGCTAACCGGACATTTCCGCTCTTCACTTCTTAGTTCGGCACCTTGCATTTATTTCCTGCCGATGTTTCCCAAACTCCAGTTCTGCCAATTAGCAGCGATCATTTATCCGGTTGAATTTTGCTTTAGATATTCTTTCGCATTCTTAGCGGCTGGGCTTTTCACGGAAATATATTGTTGAGTGGAATGGGCAGGAGATTTTGGAAACAATATGGAAGAATATTGATATCTTATAATCGTT
>CAYLSL010000190.1:0-3252 GCA_964386615.1 uncultured Veillonellaceae bacterium | reverse complement strand
CCCAGATAGATCGCAACACTCATCGCCACGTCTTTCATCGCTACCTGAATGGTCACGCCTTTGAAGCCAATCCACCCCGGCAGTACACTGATGAAAAAGTAAGCAAAAAAAGAATACAAAAGCAACTGAAAAATTGAATTGAGCGCCACGAGCGCCGCCGCATATTCGTTGTCACCATCGGCCAACGAGTTCCAGATAATCACCATCGCGATGCAACGTGCCAAGCCGATCAGAATAAGTCCCACCATATATTCCGGCATATCTGGCAGGAAGATGATTGCCAGTGCAAACATCAAAATCGGTCCGATGATCCAGTTCTGCACTAGCGACAAGGTCACTACCTTGCCATTGCGGAACACCTTGCCCAGTTCCTCGTACTTCACTTTGGCCAGCGGCGGATACATCATTACGATCAGACCGATCGCAATCGGAATCGACGTTGTGCCAATCGAAAGCGCATCCAGCCAGGCTGCCACCCCCGGAAATCCGTAACCGATCCCCACTCCAATCGCCATCGCCACAAAAATCCATAATGTCAGGAACCGATCGAGAAAAGATAATTGCTTTGGTACTGCCATACTATTGCCTCCCCTACATAAAGGTTTTACCTTGTGACACAGCCGCCGCCCTGGTTGCGGTATTGCCGGAGCGTAGACAAATCCTGCTGATATTTTTCGCTTTTGTCCAGTTCCTGTTCCAGTAACGCCCGAACAAATGACTGCTCCACCAACAGTTTCTCATTGATCCGGTAATAGACCCACTGGGCCTGTTTTTCAGCAACAATCAGCCTGCAATGACGCAGTTTCGTTAAATGCCGTGACGCATTGGACTGGCTTAGCCGCAGCACGGCTTCCAAGTCGCAGACGCACAACGATTCCTGGCGCAGCACATTCATAATTCGCAACCTGGTTTCATCCGCCAGGGCTTTCAGTACATCGACCAGTTCCATCAAACAACCTCCGTTCGCAGCTTGTTCACTCAGGGGCAGACAATCAAACCGCGTGCCCACAGGCAATCGCCGCAGGAGGGGCTGTTGCCCCAACAGTCGCCTTCGTTGGTCTGAGCCAGGTTGCAGCCGTCCACTTGCCGACAATCCGTACACGACGGATAGTGGGAAGTACGGGAAATCCAGCGGAAGGTGGCATAGGCCGGGTCGGTCCAGATATCGGCCAGGCTACGCTGCCCGACATTGCCGAAGCTCTGCGCCGTCATCGCCTTTTTGCGACCAAGAATATAGCAGTCGTAACTGTGCATCAGGGCGTAGCAGGGAGCAACTTCACCCTGCCAGGTGATCGCTGCTGCCCGACCCTCGACAAACCGGCAGGAGCGCCGGGTTTCCAGTTTCATCGTCGGCGCGGTCTTGACGGAAAGCAGCGGCGACTCCCAGCCAAAATCGGCCAAATCCGCCCCCTGATCATAGAGAATTTCTTCTTTCATCGATTCATGATACGGCAGCATATTGGTGACGATAAAGCGATCTGCCTGCAATTCGTCCACGACTTTTCGCATGAACGGCAGACGGGAAAAATTGATCCGGGTCGCGACGAATTCGATGCCGATCCGCGGCAGAACGCCTCGGCGGCTCTTTTTCAACTGTTGCAGACGCTTGATGTTGTCAACAACCTCGGCGTAGTCAGCGCCCGGTCGGATATTTTCATAACTGTCCGGGTCCGATCCGTCCAGCGAAACAAACAGGTAGTCGAGCCTGGCGTCCAGCAAAGCGGCAGCCATCGCATCCGTTAGTAATGAACCGTTGGTAATTAGCTCTACCGCATAGCCTGCGGCTTTGCAGCGGGCAACCATCTCCACGATGGCCGGATGCGTCAGCGGTTCGCCAAAACCGCCAAAATGGATAGTTTGCAAGTCGGGCAGTTCCTGGCAGTCGGTCAGGATACGGTCAAATATCGTGGCAGGCATCTGCCCCATCGCGTCGCTCCAGGATTGACGGATGCAGGTAATGCAGGAAAAATTGCATTCTGTCGTAACTTCGATGTATAGTTTGCGGATATCCGGCAACAGGGGCAGCAATACAATTTCATTGCCAGTATTGACGCGGTGATATCCAACACCATCGTTCACCTTGAGGCCTCCCCGCTTTGCCAAAGTTATACTTCACCGAATTCTTATATTTGATTATACTCATATACACTGCAATGTCAACGTCGCGTGATTGGCAATTTGTCGCCGACCATACCCTCGGAAATTTTAAAACCAAGCGCCGTAAATCATGCCCATCGCCGTCGACATGACAATGACCAGTGACACATACGTTACCATCTTGACGGTTCCCATAATTTGTCGTAATACGATCATACTGGGCAGGCTGAGCGCCGGTCCCGCGAGCAGCAAGGCCAACGCCGGCCCCTTGCCCATCCCCGACCCAATCAACCCCTGCAAGATCGGCACTTCGGTCAGTGTCGCAAAGTACATGAACGCCCCGGCCACACTGGCGATCAGATTCGACTGAAGGCTATTGCCGCCAACCAGTCCCGTGATCCATGAATCGGGAATAATCCCGGCATCAGTGCCGGCCCGGCCGGTCAGAAAACCAGCCACCAAGACCCCGCCAATGAGTAGCGGAAAAACCTGTTTGGCAAAGAACCATGTGCTATCGCGCCAGTCTGTCCGCTCTTCGCCGTCAAACCAGTTGAAACTCGTCCAGAGAACCATCGCCAGACTAATTCCGGCCAGCCACCATTTAATCGCAAAAATTGCGGCGAAGACGCCTTCGGTCGTTTGCGGATTGCCCCAGTTGGCAAACACCAGAAACGCCACCATCGATGAATAATAGGTAATATCCTGCCACGGCCGGCGTTTGGGCTCTTCCAGTTCCGTCTCCGGCATGTCGGCCAGTCGCTGCGATTCCTCGTGGCGGAAGATCCAGCCCATCAAAACACCAATAATGATCGAAAACAAAATCGCGCCAACCGCCCGGGCAACCCCCAGCTCCAGGCCGAGCACCCGCGCCGTCAGTATAATCGCCAGTACGTTGATCGCCGGGCCTGAATAAAGAAATGCCGTTGCCGGCCCCAGCCCCGCCCCGCGCCGATAAATCCCCGAAAACAGCGGTAGCACGGTGCAGGAGCACACCGCCAGAATCGTACCGGATACCGAGGCCACCCCATAAGCCACCGCTTTGTTCGCCCCGGCGCCCAGATAGCGCATCACCGAATCCTGGCGGACAAACACCGATATCGCCCCGGCGATGAAAAACGCCGGCACCAGGCACAGCAGCACATGCTCTCTCGCATA
>CAYLSL010000189.1:0-3271 GCA_964386615.1 uncultured Veillonellaceae bacterium | reverse complement strand
TGGCGGCGCCGACTGAAGCGAGCAAAGTCTCGGCGCGGCTGGTCATGGCCTGATATTTGCTGTCGGCGGTATTTTCGTCCCTGTGCATCCGGGCATAGGCAAACAATTTACCGCTGGCGATACCGATTTCATCGCGGGCCCGCAGACATTCAAGCAGAAGTTGTGGTGACTGATCCAGTTTGTTTTGATAAGCGGCAATCTGAGCGCCGAGGTTTTTTAAACGCTCGAATTCATTTTCCCAAGCTTCGTCGGAAGAATAAATATCACTGAGATTCCACTTCGATTCAGCAGGTATTTCACTGCGTGAAGGCAGTTTGGCGGCTGCTGATTCAGCGCCGGCACTGGAGAACAACATGGCGCCGACGACCAGGGCAAACAGAGGGGAAGGTTTTTTTTGCATGAATGGACACTCCTTTGTGCTACTGTTGTTTGCGAGCTATAATAATCATAATACAGGCGGGGCAAAAAGACCACTCTTCGCCTCGGTTGGGGGAAATGAATTGAAAGTATTGCTGGTCAGTCTGAATGCAAAATATATCCATACGGCGCTTGGACTGTATTCGATCGCAGCCAGTTGCCGCGATCAGGGGAAAAATGTGGTAGTGCGAGAGTACACAATCAATCAGGACTTGTTGGTGATATTGGCCGATATCGCCGGATGTTCGCCGGATGTCGTCGGCTTTGCCTGTTATATCTGGAATCGTGAGCTAACGTTAAAATTAGCAATGGCGTTGAAGAAAGCACTGCCTGGTGTCAGCGTGGTTTTGGGTGGACCAGAAGTTTCGGCAGATGCGGCAGCTGTTTTGTCGCAAGAATCTTATGTAGATTTTGTCGTCCAAGGTGAAGGTGAGGCAAGTATGCCGGAATTATTGACACAGCTGGAACAGCGACAAACGATCACTGTACCTGGGATTGCCCGGCGTGCGACGGACGGGGTTGAACTAAACGGCGGCGCTTGCTATGTCCAGGACTTGGATTCGCTGCCCTTTCCCTATACTGAAGCCGAATTGTCCGAACTTGGCAATCGTATTCTATATTATGAAAGCTCGCGCGGTTGCCCGTATTCCTGCTCCTATTGCATTTCGGCTTCGACCAGGGGAGTCAGGCATCGCAGCGTCGATAAAGTTTGCCGGGAAATGCAGTTTTTTCTCGATCATCAAGTACAGCAGGTCAAGTTTGTCGACCGGACCTTTAATGTAATGCCGGCGCACTATCAGGCAATCTGGCGGTTCCTGGCCGAGCAGCCGGGCCTGACTAATTTTCATTTTGAGATTGTAGCCGATCGTTTGCGGCCGGACGAGATAGAGTGGCTGGCAACAGTTCCGGCAGGCCTGTTCCAATTTGAGATCGGTGTGCAGTCAACCTGTGAAAAAACCCTGCAGGCGATCGGCCGCCAAAATAACTGGCAGCATCTGCAGCAGAACGTGCAGGCGCTGCTGCGACCGCAAAACATTCACCTGCATCTGGACTTGATTGTCGGTTTGCCATTTGAAGGGCTTGCAGAGTTTCGACAATCCTTTAATGATGTTTACGCGTTGAAACCGCATATGCTGCAAATCGGTTTTCTCAAGATGCTGCCAGGAACGCCGCTGCGTTCGCAGTCAGGGGAGTATGACATGGTTTATCTGGAGCATCCACCCTATGAAATCCTGACCAACCGGTTTTTATCTTATGCCGAGATTCGGCAACTGAAGCAAATGGAAGAGGTCTTCAACCAGACTTATAATAGCGGGCGGTTTTCGCAAACATTGGCGTATCTGGTAAAAGCTTTCGCCGGGGATGCGTTTCTCTTCTATAATGAGTTGACACTATGGTGGGAAGCCAAAGGACTGCTTGGCAGTTCGCACGGTCCGGACCAGGTGCTTGCCTGCCTCCGTGAGTTCGCAGGGAGATTCACGCAGGAACAGCAAATATGGATAGCGGAACTGCTGAAGTTTGATGCGATTTGCGACGGCGGAAAATCGCTTAAGGGTGAAATGCTAGACTGGAACCGGCAGCGCTGGCAAACGGCAAAAAATGCTCTGTGGCGGGATGAACCAAAGATGCGCCGCTACATTGCCGATTATCGTTTTACCAACTGGCGGGAAATCAAACGCAAGTTTCCGCTGGAAGTATTTGCTGTGGATGTTGCCTGTTGGGTACGGACTGGCGGGAGCGGGCTTTCGGGACCGACGCCAATCGTATTTGACCTGACGCAGACAAAACCATGTTGGCAGATTGTTGCGTCAGAGGAGTTTCCGTTGGAGGATGAAACATGAATTCAAGGTATTTAATGATATCTGAGCATTGGCGGCGGCAATATGGCGAAAAAGTATATAAACTGCCGGTGAGTTTGCCGGTGACTTGTCCGAACCGTGATGGGACCTGTGGCGTGGGCGGTTGCATTTTTTGCGGCGAAATTGGCGCCGGCTACGAGAATCTGCCGGATTCGATGACGGTGAGCGAACAGATTGCAACCAACCGGCGGCATATTCAGGCGAAGTATAAAGCGGGAAAATTTATCGCCTATCTGCAGAACTTCTCCAACACGTATTTGCCGCCGCAGCGGTTTGCTGCGTATGTTGAAGAAGCTTGCCAGCCGGATGTGGTAGCAATAGCGATTGCGACCCGTCCGGATTGTGTGAACGACAGATATCTCGATATTCTGTCCGAGCTGCGCGAGCGTCGCGGCATCGATATCACGATCGAGCTCGGCCTGCAGACCGTCAATTACCGGACGCTGGTCCGGATTAACAGAGGGCATGGGCTGGCTGAATTCATTGATGCAACGCAGCGGAGCCGGCGATTTGGACTGGATGTCTGTGCGCATGTCATCTTGAATTTGCCTGGCGATGAGATGCTTGATGTGGTGGAAGGGGCGAAGGTTCTCTCGGCGCTGAATATCCAACAGGTGAAGCTGCACGCGCTTTATGTAGTTAAAGGAACGCGGTTGGCGGAACTTTACGAACGAGGCGAGCTCACGCTGGGCAGTTGTGAGGACTATGTGGAGCGGGCGGTGGCGTTTCTCGAGTATCTGTCGCCGGATATTGCAGTACAGCGACTGATTGGCCGAGCTCCCGAAGCAAATACGCTGTTTACCAACTGGAGCATGGGCTGGTGGAAGATCCGCGAGACGATCGAAACTCGCCTGACCGAACTGGATACATGGCAGGGAAAGCGCTGTGACTACCTTAATGGACCGGCTGTCAAAAAGTTTTTGTGAAAATGTTCGATCTGGGTGTTGACACTCTTAAAAGTGCGTGCTAATATATAAAAGCGTCGTGAGACGGGG
>CAYLSL010000188.1:0-3342 GCA_964386615.1 uncultured Veillonellaceae bacterium | reverse complement strand
CCTGAAAGTGGATATCGCCTACAAGTGCCAGACCCTGGGCACCCTGGTGCAAGGCTTGGTCGGCATGGCAGTGGTTTATGTTTTGAAGCTGGTTCTGATTTAGCGCAAATAATAGGGGGTGGTATTCGCCTGGACTTCGGTCCGGGCGATTATTTTTTTGCAGTCAGATGATGTCGGTTTAACCGACACCATGTTTTGCGCTGCCGAGCTGGCAAAATCAGCACAAAAATACAGGGGCGGCGGATGCTTTTTCAAAAGTTATCCACAGCCCCTGTTGATATGTGTATTATTGTGTCGTGTTCGACTTATTTCAGCGGCGCAATCAGTTTCTCGATCTCGATGCTCTTTTTCAGCATGCCGTTCTGCAGCAGGAAATCCTGCGTCCGCTTCAGTTCTTCGATATCGGACGCTTTGATCACGGGATCAAAATCATACAGCGGGTACATCTGTTTTACCGCCTCCAGCGGCAGGCCGGTTTCGGCCGCTGTCAGGGCCAGCGCCTGCTCGGGATTGGTTTTGATCGAATCGACGGTGGCGCGGTGCGCCGCCAGGAAGCGTTTGACCAGCTCGGGGTGTTTCTGCAGAAACTCGCCGCGCACGGCGGTGACGATGGTTGCTTCCACTAGGCCTTCACCGGTGGTCAAGATTCGTGCGCCGGATTTTTCGGCGCGGATCGCATCCGGCCCGGCCGACAATGCGGCGTCGACGCTGCCGTTCATCAGGGCGGCGGCCGAGCTGGGCAGGTCGAGCGAAACGAACTGGATGTCATCCGGCTTCATGCCATTCTTGGCCAGTGCGGCCAGAATCAGCTGGTGCAGGATCGTGCCTTTGGGTCCGGCCACTTTTTTGCCTTTCAGGTCGGCGACGCTCTTGATCGCATCGCCTTTGGTCAGGATGACAAACGCTTTGGGGGCGCGGCTGTAAATGCCGACGACCTTCAGGTCGACCCCGTTGGCCGCTGCCAAAATCGCCGAAGTGCCGCCCAATGCGTGGGCGAAATCGAGCGAGCCGGCGGCCATCGCTTCGGTCTGTTTGGAGCCGACGGTGATTTCCGAATACTGGACGGCAATCTTGTCTTTCTCAAACTCTTTTTCAAATACCGCCTGTTTCTTTTCCAGGATCGAGGGGATATTGAGCGGCGCCTTTACATACGTGAGACTGATCGCTTTGGGGGGCGGCGTCACGGCAGGTGCGGTGGTCGCCGCCGGTTTTGCCGGTGCGCCGCAGCCGGCGCCAAGCAGCAGTAATCCCAGAACCAGCAGGCTGCTGATCAGTTTGGTTGAAGTTTTCATCGTAAGACCTCCCAATTGATTTTTTAATCTAGGGAAACACTGAAATAATGAAGCGCATATTTGATTTGAACCGTAAAATTCGTCGTCAATGCAGCGATAGTTTGCGAAAAATCAACAGGGAAGTTGATTTTAGGACTAATGCGACGGATAATAAGAGACTTGCTTCAAAAGAGCGTAGCGATGAATGAAGCTTAGTCGAGTAATGTCGAGCTACAGCCTGTGGTAAACTGACTAATCTTACAGGCTGTGCGAAGACTGGAGCATTTTAGTCCGTTAGGGAGTTGCTGCATGACGATACGAATTAAGGTGAAAAACAACAATGCGCGGAGTTATTCAGTGTTTCCCTTGCATCATACTCCGCCCAGCGCGTCGAGGATTTCCTGTTGATACTGCAAGAGCGCCGGATCGGCAGCCTGGCGGGGATACGGCAGATCGACCGATACTTCGCGAATCAGCTGACCGGCTTCCATAACCAGTATTTTCTGGCCCAGATACACTGCTTCGCTGACATCATGGGTGACAAACACGATGGTTTTTTGCTCGCGCAGGAACAGGTCGACGATTTCCCGCTGCAGTTTTTTGCGGGTGAAATAATCCAGCGCGCCAAACGGTTCATCCATCAGAATCAGATCTGGGTTGTAGCAAAGCGTACGGCCGAGCGAGACCCGCTGGGCCATGCCGCCGGAAAGCTGGGACGGATAGGCGTCGCGAAACGCCGATAAGCCGAGCTGGTCGAGCGTCGCAGACACCCGCTGTTCGGTTGCCGCCGGATTTGCCTGCCGGTCGAGGGCAAAGGCCATGTTTTCAAAGACAGTGAGCCAGGGCATCAGGCGCGGCTCCTGAAACACGATGCCCACTTTGGGGTTGTCGCTGCCGGTATTGCTGTCCAGCCAGTGGATCTGGCCGGACGTTTTTTGTTCGAGGCCGCTCAACAGGCGCAGCAGGGTCGTTTTGCCGCAGCCGCTGCGGCCGACGATCACGGTGAAGCTGCCGGGAGCGATGGTGGTCGTAACGTTGTTTACCGCCTCCAGCCGCTGGTCCGACACGATATAGTGGCGCGAAAGCTGTTCCAGTTTAACCCCGGCCATAATTCGCATCTTCACCTACTTTCCAGGGAATCAGTTTTTGCGTCAGGGCAAAAAACACCAGATCGATCAGTGTCCCCATGATGCCGATCGTAAGGATGCCGATGATGACCAGGTCGGGACTGGACAGCTGCTCGGCGTCCAGAATCATGTAGCCGATGCCGGACGAGGCGGCGATCAGCTCGGCGCCGACCAGCGCCCGCCAGCTGTAGCCGAGGCCGAGCCGCATGCCGACCAGCACGGCGGGCAGGGAGGCCGGCAGTACGACCTGGCGAAAGATCCGGCCCCGGCTCATGCCAAACGAGCGGGCCACTTCCAGCAGTTTATTGTCGCAGCTGGCAACCCCATGCAGCGTGTTGAAAAAAATCGGAAAAAAGGTCGCCATGACCACGATCAACAGCTTGGGCAGTTCGCCGATACCAAACCAGAGGATCAGGATGGGAATGGTCGCCAGAGGCGGAATATGCCGCAGTGCTTCCAATGTGATGTCAAAATAGGCGGACAGCGGTTTGAACATGCCGAGCAGGACGGCCAGAGGAAAGGCTAGGCAGAGGGCGGCCAGAAAGCCGATAAAAACCCGGTTGAAGCTGACGAACAGATGGCGGGCCAAGCTGCCGTCGCTGGTGATTTGCCAGAAGGCGGCGGCCACTTCGCCGGGCGGCGGGATGATATAGCTGTTCCAGAGCGAAAACTGCGAGCCGGTGACCCAGAGGGCAAAGACCGCGGCGGGGATATAAAAGCCTTTGAGCGCATCCGTCCTGATTTTCACGGCTACAGTACAGCTCCTTCCGGTCGTAATAAAAAAACAAGCTCTGCGCAGGCTGCGCAGAGCAGATGAACTTCATGACACAAAACGACAGTATGCGTCATAATGCACATCCCTTGGCGTCAGGCCCAGGCCCTGTTCCTCAGGTGTCGATTATGTGAACATTATAACGCAGTGGAGAAAAATTATCAACCGCTAC
>CAYLSL010000187.1:0-3343 GCA_964386615.1 uncultured Veillonellaceae bacterium | reverse complement strand
GGAAATCTTTCTCCGACGGCATCGTAACCATCAAGCCGCCGGCAATGTCCTGCGCCAGACGGGCAATTTCGTAGGGGAACCGGGTCACGTTCTGCTTGCAGACATTTGCCAGCAGCAAATCAATAATATAATTGCCTGACGCCGTCTTTGTCCCCTCCGCCGAGCAGGCGATTCCACAGGCATAGAGAGTTTCATTCAAATGAACCATCTCGATCAGTTTATCCTTCAGATGCGACGCCTTATGTGCGCCATTATAGTCGGCTGCCAAGGCTGCAGCGCCAATCAGTACATCACCTACACCAACCTTGCAGCCGCCGTAGCTTTGCCGATGATAGCCGGCGAAACGCTCCACCAAAGCGCCGCTGAACTCATATTCACCGCACATCAGCACATTTTCCCACGGGATGAACAAGTGGTCAAACACCATCAGCGACTCATGCCCGCCGTACTGCTGATTGCCGACATCAAACGTCCCGCCTTCCAGCTTGCGGGTATCGCAGGATTGTCGGCCATAGATGTATAGAATCCCCTCGGCGTCTGCCGGCGCGACAAAACTCACCGCATAGTCAGCATCCTCCTTGGTCATGGCAATCGTCGGCATGACCAATATCCAATGGGAATTCAGCGCCCCTGTCTGATGCGTCTTGGCGCCGCAGACGACAATACCGTCTTCACGTTTTTCCACCACATGGACAAACAAGTCCGGATCCGCCTGTTTGCTGGGGGAAAGACCCCGATCACCTTTAGGGTCGGTCATCGCTCCATCAACTGTCCAGTCCTCTGCCTGCATTCTGCGCAGGAACTTTTCAAACCGCTCATGATATTTGGTGCCCAATTTCAAATCCATCTCAAAGGTCACGCTGTCCACTGCATTAATGGCATCCATGCCTACGCAGCGCTGAAAACATGCCGATGTCTTTTGTCCAAGCAAACGCTGCATTTTGACTTTTTTAACCAGATCTTCCGTGCTCTGGTGCAAATGACAGAAACGGTTGATCTTTTCCCCCGTCAGATGGGAGGTTGTTGTCATCAAATCTTCATATTCCGGTTTTTCGGCCAGTTCATACGTTGCTTTGACCGAATTCATCGATGGGCGGATAATCGGATGATCCACCGGGTTTTTGACCTGTTCTCCCTGCAGATACACCTTGAAATTTAGCTTGCGCAGACTTTCCTCATATTGTTTTCCTGTCATCATTGGCATGATCGTCCCTCCTCATTTCCGTTTATTCGTAATACGCCGGCGCTTTTTTCATTGAAGCAAAGAATTCCATGTCGTGGGAAAACATCACTTTGGCATTGTATTTTTTGGCATATTCACGTACTTTTTCCACTGAGGCAAAAAACGCCAATGAGTCGTACATGATTCCCGAGGCTTTAGCCGGCGGTCCATAGTTATCCCGAGTATACAGTGCATCCTGCGGGAAAATGAACGTTCCTTCTTTTTCGAGATGAACGACCATTCCCAACAATCCCGGGGTATGGCCTGGCAGGGTAATCAATTCCACCCCCGGAACCAGTTCAAAATCCTTGTCAACCAGATGGAACTGTTTGACTGGCACTTCCAGGTCTGCTTTCACGTAAGCGCCGTGGTTGGCCGGATCAGGCGACAAATGAACCAACGTCTGGCCATATTCAAAATCCTTGCGATGAACATAAACGTCTGCATGCTTGAACAAGTGCAGGTTGCCTGCATGGTCCAGGTGCATGTGGGATAATACTACCGTTTTGATATCTTCCGGTTTGGTGCCGGTCAAAGCCAGTTGTTCTTCCAGCGTCTGACCCGGATTGTAATAATAGGGGAAGGCACTTAATAATCCAGTAGGCCAATATCCCTTCATGGCATCGGGATGGCAACCAAGATCATACAGAATTTTTCCTGCCGGGTGATCAACCAGGACTGCATAAACCGGGATCTTGATCCAGCCATGCTTTTTTTCTTTTTCCTGAAGAGTCGCCAATGTCGAAAAAGAAACCATCCAATTGGGATCGCACTCCAGCCAGCCATTGTTCAGGACATACGCTTTCATTCCCATAAACAATCCTCCTTACAATTCTTTTTTGCCCCTGCGCAGGGTTTGCAAATTTAGAATTGCAAGAATTATGCCAAGCCGATTTTCCGGAATACAGTTTACTGCTACATTTCGATTTATCGCAGTGTTTTCGGCCTCTCCCAGTGCTTCAATGATGACTGCCACAAAAAAAACGTATAAATCCTAATAGCCAACCCAGAAAAATTCCGTCGCAAAAGTGCGATAAAGCCATTGTTTATATTCGGCAAGCACTAATTTTATTGGCAATCGCAAAAACGAACATGTCGCATTTTTGCAATTCATCGCAATTGCTCATGAGGAAATCGCCAATTATTCCTTGATCAAACCATAACGGGCCGCCTTGCGATATATGGTCGCCCTGTCGGCTCCCAACACTTCCGCCACAACCGGCCAGGATTTATGTTCCCGATAGGCCTCGGTCAGCAAATAGGACTCCGTATATTCCACAGCCTCTTTCAATTTCGTATTGCGTTTTGGTAATGCAGATTTATACCGCAACGGCTCTGGCAAACAGTCCACATCCAGCAAGTCGCCAATCGCAGTAACCATCATCCGTTCAATGATATTCTCAAGCTCGCGGACATTCCCCGGCCAGGAGTAATCGATCAGTTTATCGATCACAGACGGAGAAATCGTTTTGCTAAAACCAAACTGTTCATTGAATTTGTCCAAGAAATGCATGATCAACAGAGGGATATCTTCTTTCCGTTCTGAAAGCGGCAATAAATGGATCGGTACTACCATCAACCGATAATACAAGTCCTGCCGAAAACTCCCTTCGGCAATCATCTTGGCCAAGTCGCGATGCGTGGCTGCGATGATTCGCACATTGACAGCAATCGGTTTCACATCGCCTACCCTGACAATTTCCCGGCTCTGAATTGCACGGAGCAGTTTCACCTGAAGTACCAGCGGCATTTCACCGATTTCATCCAAAAACAACGTCCCGTTATGAGCCAGCTCAAACAGTCCTGGTTTCCCCTCTTTTTTGGCGCCGGTAAACGCACCGCCGGCATAGCCAAACAGTTCAGATTCCAGCAGCGATTGCGGCAGTGCGGCACAGTTGATCTTGATGAACGGGCGGTCCGCCCCTTTGCCTTTTTTGTGAATCATTTTGGCGATCAATTCCTTGCCGGTTCCCGAATCTCCTGTAATGATCACGGTCGAATTGACTTCCGCCACTTTGCTGGCTATACTGATTGCCTGCCGCATCGCCTGACTGCGGAACACAATCTCATCGGCAGCCAAATGCTGCGAACGCAAATGCGAAAGTTCCAATTCATAGCGCA
>CAYLSL010000186.1:0-3353 GCA_964386615.1 uncultured Veillonellaceae bacterium | reverse complement strand
TCATCGGCAGCCAAATGCTGCGAACGCAAATGCGAAAGTTCCAATTCATAGCGCAGCGTTTGCTCCTTGCTTTCTGACAATTGGCCGCGCAAACTGACCAATTCGGCAATATCCCTTACATTCGTGACCACCCGGAACAAATTCCCCTCCGCATCAAAAATCGGGTTGCCGGTAATAAGGAACTTACCCTGTCCCTTGATGTTTTGATTGATCGTAATCCGTTTGCGCTGTTCCATCACCATCAACGTGACCGATTGGTCATAATATTTTTCTTCCACGAGCTGTTTCATCGTTTTACCGCATACTTCACTGAAAGAAATCCCTGTCATTCTTTCATACGCTTCATTGCAGCGCAATACAACGCCCTGTCCATCCGTAATGAATATCCCGTCATACGATGAATTAATAATCGCTTCAAACTCTTTCATGAGCGCTTTCACATTGTTCAGTTCCGTCGATGTGTCTTCCAAAATGGAGATGTCCTGAAACACACTAACCGCGCCAATAATTTCGTTATTATCAAAAACCGGCGCATAATTCGCAATAACCACCGTATCGCCCACATTGATCCGCTGCCCAAGCAAAGGTTTCTGCTCGTCAATGATTTTATGCATCAGGGTATGGGGAATAATTTCCACGATCGGCCGCCCGATCAAATCGTGTTCATGCATTCCCAGCATTTCCTGTGCGACACGGTTCGCAATCAAAATGACACCCGCTTTATCAACGGCAAAAATACCATTTGACGCGGCGTTTATAATAGCAGAAAACTGTTGTTTGACATCGTGGAGTTCTTTTTCCAGCTTGTTTTCGTTCATGTCGGTTCAACCTTTCCGCGTGCCACGCGCCACTACTTCAGGCCACTCTCAACCAATCGAAGAAACTCCTGCCAGGGAAACAAGTAGCCCGGACAATCGGTGTCCTGGTTCACCACACGGTGCGGACGCACATTCTCCAGTGAAATCCGATATTTTTTCATCAGGTCCGCAGTCAGGCCGGCCGCAGTTACCAGATGGCTCTGCCCCGGACGTTCCTTGTTAAAATCTCCTACCAGCACAATCCCCAGACTGCGGCGATTAGCACCAGCCGCATGAGCGCCAACCATTTGTTCTGGGCGCCCATTCTCAATCGTCCCACTGGCAAACACCAATTTGTGATAGCCGGTCCCTGCCCATCCGTTCAGCAGATGCAGCTCATGAATGTCAGCCCGCGACGTTTCGACCGGCATGGCGGCATGATGAATGACAATGAGGTCTGTCCCCTGCCGGGGAACCAGACGCTCGGAAAAAAACAGCCGGGGCAGGAAATAATTGTCCACTCTGTGCCAGCTTCCGTCAGCTGGAAAATCAGCAGCTGTTCCATTGAATTGGCAGCCCGCTATTTTTTCCGGCGGTATTTTCATCTTGAGTGCGCCAGGCGGAGTCTCGGTGATTTCAAATCCGGTAATCTGTGAATGCATGTTGAGGCAGGTTTTATCCTCGGCAGCAAAAAAGAACCGGATCCAGCGCTCGGCGCCATTACTTCCACTCATCCTGGCCGCAAGCTGGTCCTTGGGAAAACTTCGGATTACTGCAGTCATCCCGGTCTTCTCTGTGATCGCCACATGCATACCAGGGAAATACTGGCCAAAATCTCTGATTTTTATAGTGCCATCCACAATAATCGTCTCGGTTTCCACCCGGTCTTGCCGGTCGTAACCAATCCAAAGCGTGGCCCTGATTCCACGGACTGAGAAAGGATAGCCATACGCTTTGGCCCGCGTTTTATTCTGCTCGGCCCACTGCCGGTCCGTCCAAAAATGCGTGTTATCTTCCTGCATGACATATGGCGGACCAAACTGCAGTTCGACCTGGTTCCGTGAATCCCCACGGGCGGGGAAAACGGCTTCTGCTGCCGCAATACCCGGTTTCGTGACAAACATGCAAAGCAACCCCACTAAAACAATTAGATTCTTTGTCAACATTATTTACCCTTCTTCCTTGGTTCCACCTGTGAGACCCTCTTGTTGAAAATATTATCACACGTTCTGCAAGGGAACGCAAAGCTGCGTTCTATCTACGATACCACTTGTCAACACGGATAAAGCAGGAAACGAACTGACAAGCTTGAATATTTATCTAAAGCCAATGATATTAAGATAATCCCGAAAGAGGTACCTTATGCCCTACTTGCGGACTCTCGATTCAAGCATACTCTCGTTCATAATTTTGCTCTGCATCTACATCAACGCGTACAATCGGTCAGAAAAGCTGTATTTGCACTACCGGTTGTTTATGTTGTTAGTCCTGACCAATATGGCAATGATTGTCATCGACATCCTGGGATGGGCGTTTAACGGGCTACCTGGGCCGCATAATTTTCTATTGAACCAATATTCCAATCTGGCGCTTTATATTTTCGAACCGGTCGCGCCAATGCTGTGGATCTTGTACACCAATTACCAAGTCTACAAGAATCCGGCTAAAGTAAAGACCGCAGCTCACACACTCTTCTTTTTATGGCTTATGAACGCAGCCTTTTCAACCCTCAGCCTCTCCTATGGCTGGTTCTTTTCAGTTGACAGTCAAAACATTTATCACCGCGGCCCCTATTTTTTGCTGCATACTGCATTTTGTTATTGCCTTGTCATCTATGCCTTTATATTTGTCCTTGCCAATCGCAACGTTTTGGAAAAACGCTACTTCTATTCCTTGCTGCTGTTTTTTGTTCCCGTGTCCATCGGCACCTCCATCCAGGTAATCCACTATGGGGTATCCTATAACTGGTCAGGAATGATGCTTTCGTTATTAATCGTTTATTTCAACATTCAGAGTCGAAGTCTAAATACCGATTATCTCACCGGCGCCTATAACCGTCGTCAGCTAGATGAATACATCAAGGCGAAAATCCGCAGCAGTTCCAAAGAAGTATCTTTTTCCGCAATTTTGATTGATTTAAACGATTTCAAAAACATCAATGACCGGTTTGGCCATGATACTGGCGATGCAGCACTGAAGGCCGCAGCCCGGATAATTTCCGGCAGTTTACGACAGGATGATTTTTTCGCCCGCTACGGCGGCGATGAATTTATGGTAATAATCGACAACCATAGCCGTGACCTTTTGGAACAAACCGCCCAACAAATCAAGCTGAATGTTGAGCAATACAATCAAGAAAACACCAATCCATACTCTATTGATTTTGCCATGGGCTATGCGACATATGAATACGCAAGCAAAATGACAGCGGATGATTTTTTCCAACAGATTGACCAGTTGATGTATGAAGCAAAAAGGAAACAACAACAGCTGCGTAATAGTAGCAGCCCAAGCAGTAAAGAGCGGCAATCCTGAAAAGGACGCCGCTCTTCTTGT
>CAYLSL010000185.1:0-3377 GCA_964386615.1 uncultured Veillonellaceae bacterium | reverse complement strand
GTTGAGTTTGCGGGGAGGAATCCGGGTGTACGGGCGGGATACAATTTATATCATTGGTATAGCGAAGTCACAGCAACATAACCCGATTACCCAGCAATACGGGCGCTTTTTGCTGGGCTTTGTTGTTAACAAGGACACTGGCATTATCGAATCTTGCGGCAGCACCGTGGTCATGAAAAGCACGTATGACTTTCTCGATGAGTTGTTTCGCGGGCGCAATATTGATACAGAGAGTGAACTTATTCGCAGTGAGCTGGAAAACCGTTATTTCGGTGCATCACAAAAAGCAATTATGGTTGCTTTTCGCGATGCACAGCGACGATTCCGCTTATTCAAAAAAGGTGTGCGTGGCGACGTGCTGACACGGCAGGATGAATTAAGCGCCAGTTCAAATTGACAGGTGTACATTCACGTGCTACAATTCGTTACATAAATTAATTACGGCTGCTTTATTTGCATGGCGCAGATGAAATCCGGCAACACAAACATCCTGCAATTCAAGGATGCTTCTGTTTGCCGGATTTTTTTATAAATCCAGCATGTAGGAGGATGAGAAATGAGTAGTGTTTTGTTACGGGGCGGAACGATTATCGATGGATCAGGAAGTCCGGGTTATCGCGGCGATGTTTGGATTGATGGCGACCAGATCAGAGCAGCAGGAGAAGTGGAACGCGGGATTACAGGGAGAGAAATCGATGTTTCCGGGTTGGTTGTTAGTCCTGGATTTATCGATCTGCATACGCATACGGACCGCAAAATTTTTGATAATCCGCTGGGCGATAGCAAAGTAATGCAAGGAGTTACAACGGATGTGACCTCCAATTGCGGAATCGGACCATTTCCTGCCTGCACTTCGAGGTTTGCTGAGCTGGAGTCTTATTTGGGAACACTCAGCGGGTCACTGCCGACCGGCGGTGTGTGCTGGACTGATTTCAACGGATTTTCCGCCGCAGTGGAAAAAGTAAACCCCGGCATCAACTTGGCCATGTTGACTGCGCAAGGGGCATTGCGTATCGCTGTCATAGGTTGGGATGATCGCCCGCCGACACAAGCTGAGCTGGTCCAGATGCAGCAACTTTTGGATGAGTCATTAAGTCAGGGTGCCTGGGGGATGTCCACGGGCTTGGTTTATCCGCCAGGAAGTTTTGCCCAAGCGGATGAATTGACTGCGCTGGGCAGAGTGCTGGCTAAGCATGAAACCCTTTATACCAGCCATATTCGTGGGGAAAGCGCCACCCTGATGGACTCGGTCGAAGAGGCAATCGAACTGGGGAGGCAAAGTGGCGTTCGTGTTCAAGTGTCTCACCTAAAAGCCATCGGCAAACCGTTTTGGGGTCAGGGACTAGCCGCCTTGCGCCGCATCGAAATAGCCAGGACAGTCGGGGTAGATATCTGGGCTGACCAGTATCCATATGAAGCTACAGCTACTTCCCTGGCAGCGCTTGTGCCCGGGTGGGCGCAGGATGGTGGAATTGCTGCGCTGCTCGGTCGATTGGCAGACCCAGCTTTGCGCGAAACTCTTCTCACGGCAATCGCTAAAGAGATGACGATTCGCGGCGGGCCGGAACGAGTAAAGATTTCCGTGCTCAAAACAGCAGAAAACCAGCAGTGGGTTGGCAAAACCATTCTGGATGTCGCTACTGCAAGAAACATTCCGGCGGAAGAAACCGTGCGGCAGCTGTTGATTGAAGAGGAAGCAAAAATCAATGCGGTCTATTTTTCTTTGGGAGAAGTCGATCTGGACGGAATTATGCAAAGCTCTATTGTAGCGGTGGGCAGTGACGGTCAGGCGATGAATCCGGAACGGGACCGGTCGGAAAATGTTCACCCGCGCTCTTACGGCACATTTCCACGGGTACTGGGCCGGTATGTCCGTGAAAAACGCCTGCTTTCGTTGGAGCTGGCCGTACACAAGATGAGCGGATTGCCAGCGCATATTCTACGGTTGCCAGATAGGGGATTGGTCAAGGCTGGGTTCAAGGCGGATCTGGCGGTATTTGATCCGAGTACGGTAATTGACCGGGCCGATTTCTCCAATCCACACCAATATCCGGCGGGAATTCCCTACGTGTTCGTCAATGGAACACTGGCCGTAAAAGACTCACAACTGACTGGTGAAGGTAAAGGAGAAATCTTGAGAAAAAATGACAGGGGGCAAGCAAGATGACTGATGCAGGATTTAACATCTGGTGGGGACTGGTTGGACTCATTCCGTTGCTGCTTTATATCGTGCTGGTATTGCGGGAAATGGACCCGCTGCCCGCAACCATCATCTGTGTTGTGCTGGGGGCGATTATCAATGCGAAGAGCCTGGTTGCTGTTGGCACCGATCTTTCGAAAGCAATGGGCTCATTTCTTGGTTTGGTCGGCCTGATTATCATGCTGGGCCGGGGGCTTGGCGAAGTCCTGTCAGAAACCAAAGTTGCACATACGCTGGTGTACAAAATCATTTATGGCATTGGCGTAAATACACAGAAGAAAGCACTGCTGGGGATCATGATGGCAACGATGGTAATCGTTGGCCTTTTGGGGACCATGGCAGGCGGAGTTGCAATTATCGCACCGATCGTCAATCCGATTGCCGCAGCCGTGGGGTTGACTCCAGCCGCGGTTGCAGTACTGTACCAGTCGGTTGGTGAAGAGGCCCTTACGTTGGGACCATTCACTCCGCCGGTGGTCACGCTGATCGGCCTGACAAAACTTGATTATGGAACGATGCTGGTGACTGCCGCTATTCCAATCGCATTTGTTACCTTACTGGTCACCTGGTTCATGGTACAACGGATTCAACGCAGTACCGCTGAAAAAATGCCGGAAGGCGTAGCTGTGGGGAAGGAAATTGAAGCATTTCATCCGACTCCGCACAGCCAGCGTGCCACGGCTACCTTTATTGTGATGTTTACTGCACTGATCGCTTATGGTATTTATGTAAAAGCAGCTACTCCATTTGTTATCACTGTTATGCTGGGCCTTTCGTTCGTAGTGGGCATGGTAGGCGGCATGAAATTCGACGGAGTATGCAAGTCGATCATCAAGGGAATGGCCGGCAATGTAGGGTTGTACCTGTTATTTATTCTTCTGGAACTTTTCATAAACTATGTGGAACTTGCTGGTGGCTTTAAGGCGCTTACTTACATGCTGATGCCGCTGATCAATATCGGCGGCAAGGTCGCAGTGGTCATTGCTGGAGGCGCAATTGGAGCATTTGGTATTTCCGGCGCCGTCGTGGCCGAACTGGTAACGTTAAATAAAATGTTTGCAGCATTGCTCAAAGAATATAATGTTTCGATGATCGCCTGGGCGGTAGCATTGATTGTGGCGACACGGGTGACCAATTTCATCATTCCCGGCAGCAACATGGTGGCGATGATGGGCTT
>CAYLSL010000184.1:0-3384 GCA_964386615.1 uncultured Veillonellaceae bacterium | reverse complement strand
GAAAAACTGGCGATGGAAATTGAACAGCGCACCGAAATTGAATCGCGTTGTACGGTGTTAGGGCATTTACAGCGCGGCGGAACGCCAACAGCGTATGATCGGATATTGGCAACTCGTTACGGCGTGGCTGCGGTCGACTGCATCGTGCGGGGCGAGTTTGGCCGTATGGTTGCCTTGCAAAAAAACCGGATTACATCCGTCCCGATTGAGGATGTTGTCGGCAAACCGCATAACGTACCGGCGGATGATCAGCTGGTATTGGCTGGACGTTCAATTGGCGTCTGTTTCGGCGATGAATGAGAAATTGCTTATTCATGATGAAAATTTATTTGGAGCATAATGGGGAGGAATGACAATGGCAGTGATGATTGGTCAAAAAGCACCGGATTTTTGCATGGAAACAACCCAAAACCTCGAAACGTTGGAACATAAGGCGAAACTATCCGATTATCTTGGCAAGTGGTTGATTCTATTTTTCTATCCGCTGGATTTCACGTTTGTCTGTCCGACGGAAATTCGTGGTTTTAATTCCCGCCTGGCGGAATTCACTGAGTTAAACACTGAAATATTGGGTGTCAGTACCGATAGTGTTTTTTGCCATCGGGCCTGGATTAAAACGCCGGTTGCTGATGGCGGACTCGGCGGATTAAAATATCCGCTGGCAGCTGACATGACAAAACAAGTTTCCCGTGATTATGGGGTTCTCATTGAGGACAAGGGCGTTGCATTGCGGGGACTATTTATCATTGATCCCGAAGGAATTTTGCGCTACCAGGTGGTTTGCGACCTTAATGTGGGACGCAGTATTGATGAAACGCTGCGCGTTCTTCAGGCGTTGCAGTCGGGTGGTTTGTGCCCGATGGAATGGCATCCGGGAGATCAGACGCTTTAATTGCTGACATTCTGTGTTGCCAACGGGTTTGATTTTGGCTGCTGCCTGCATTGCTGGGCGGCAGCCAATACTTTTCAGCTATGATTTTATTGGGAGGTGCCATATGATTAACTCTATAGCAGAAATCCATGCAACAGCCAAACAAATGGATTCAGTGAGGATTGCGGTTGCTGCGGCAGCCGATATTGATGTCTTGACGGCGGTGAATGATGCTAAATTGGCAGGAATTGCTGATGCGATTTTAGTTGGGGATATCTCAGAAATACAGCGGTTGTGCAGTAAACATGGTATTGATTGCCAACAGTTTGAACTTGAGAATATACCAGAGCCACGCATGGCGGCGCGGCGGGCAGCATCGCTCGTAAAACAGGGAAGTGCCCAAGTAATGATGAAGGGACTTGTAGGTACGGCCGATTTTATGCGGGCGGTGCTTGATAAGACCGAAGGGCTGGGGACCGGACGATTGCTGTCGCACGTGGTTGCATTTGAACCGGCGGGATATCAGCGGCTGCTGCTGCTTACGGATGCTGCTATCAACATCGCACCGGATCTGGCGCAAAAAGTCCAGATTGTCGAAAATGCGCTGCAAGTTTCCCGCGCACTGGGGAACCAAGAAACCAAAGTTGCGATGCTGGCGGCGGTAGAAACCGTGACAGCCTCGATGAAGGCGACCGAAGACGCGGCGTTGATTGCCAAGATGGCAGAACGTGGACAAATCAAGGGTTGCCGGATTGACGGACCGCTGGCCCTTGATAATGCAGTATCGTTGGCGGCGGCTCATCACAAGGGGATTGGCGGTGATGTGGCCGGACATGCCGATTTATTGGTAGTGCCTAACATTGAAGCAGGTAATGTCTTGTATAAATCGTTGGTATACTTTGCTAATACGCCGCTGGCCGGTATTGTGGTAGGGGCGGCTGCGCCGGTTGTATTGACTTCCCGGGCCGATAGCCCGGCCAACAAACTTAATTCCATAGCATTGGCTGTAGTGGTGTCAGGAGTAAGGCGGTGAATCGCATTCACCAACGATTTTCTTTTTGTCCTAAATGCGGTGGTACGTTGGCATATCAGCCCGTTAAGAGCCGAGAACGATTGCAGTGCCAACAGTGTGGTTATGTGTTTTATGAAAATCCGATTGTCGGCGTTGCCGTCATTGTTCAAGATCGGCATGGATCGGTATTGCTGGGCCGCAGGGCGGCAGGATCGACATATCCAGGCTTATGGTGCATTCCCTGCGGCTATGTCGAATATGAGGAAGAGGTTCGTGCTGCAGCCTGCCGCGAATTTACTGAAGAAACCGGCTTGTTGGTTGAAATTGGCGATGTATTTACGGTGCTGTCGAATTTTCACAATCCACAGTCACATACCGTCGGCATCTGGTTTGTTGGCAAAATTGTCGGCGGCAGCCCGCAAGCCGGTGATGATTTGGATGCAATAGACTGGTTTTCGCCGGGCGATCCACCATCATTGGCATTCCCCACCGATGCGGTCGTCTTGTCGATGTTGGAACGGAAGCTTGCCGGAGGCGAGTGATTGATGTATAATTTCGTCTGGTATTGATTGTGCGATTGCGATCAGGAGGAGTATAAAATTTTGCAGGACATTATCGTTGCGGTACTTGTTGGAATCGTCGAAGGGGTAACGGAATTTTTGCCTGTTTCTTCGACTGGTCATATGATTTTGGTAGAAGATTTTTTGGGCTTTCACGGTGAAGCAGCTTCCGTGTTCACTGTCTTTATTCAACTGGGCGCCATTTTATCAGTGGGATTTCTCTATCGTGACAAATATCTGAAATTAATGAAACCGGCGACTTGGTTCCGCAAACCGTCAGGTTTGTCAGTCTGGCATGTAGCTGCCGGCATTGTGCCGGTTGGACTGGTAGGTTTTCTCGCCCATGGACTGATCAAACGCCATCTGTTTTCTTCGTTTACCGTGATCATCGGTCTGGTCCTTGGCGCTTTATTGATGTTGGCGGCAGAAAAAAGCAATCGACGCCCGGAAACAACCAGTGTTGAACAAATGACGATCAAACAGGCATTTTATGTGGGGCTGTTTCAAATCCTATCGCTTTGGCCGGGTTTTTCCCGTTCGGGTTCAACGATATCCGGCGGAATCTTTTTTGGTCTCGATCGCAAAACCGCAGCCGACTTCTCATTCATTATCGCTTTGCCGCTGATGACTCTGGCCTGCGTATACGACCTGGCAAAGAATTGGGCGCGTCTGTCGGCTGCCGATTTCCAGATGATCGCCGTTGGTTTTGTTGTCTCCTTCGTCGTTGCATATTACTCAGTAATCTGGTTTTTAAAATTCCTTAACAAGTCGACATTGGCCTCTTTCGCCTATTATCGGATTGTGTTGGCAGGATTTTCGTATTACTATTTTTTTTGGCATTGACATAACGAAAAGCCTGCTGTATAATTCTCTTTGTCACTGAAATAGTATCTAGTGTTTGCTGGCGTAGCTCAACGGCAGAGCAGCGGTTTTGTAAACCG
>CAYLSL010000183.1:0-3406 GCA_964386615.1 uncultured Veillonellaceae bacterium | reverse complement strand
ATAAGTGATTCGCTCAAAAAGACAAAAAGTTTTTTTGAGTTTTGGGGAATCGCAGAAATTCGAAATTATCCAGTGTTATACTGTCAGCTGGGTAATAAGCCTTTTATTGGGCATAAGAACAACAATAATCGACCACAACAGGCACTTTGAGTTTGAATTTTGCATTGGCCGGTACATGGAAAGACTGACCCGCACTGAAGGTTTGCCATTCCTGTTCCCCTGGCAGCAGTACATCCATCGTCCCCGCCAACATCTCCATGTCTTCCGCAACCGCCGTGCCAAACTCATACTCACCAGGCAGCATGATCCCCAGTGTCTTGTGGCTGCCATCGTTGAACTGTACGGTCCGGCTGGTTACTTTGCCGTCAAAATAAACATTGGCTTTTTTTACTACTGTGACATTCGAAAATTGCTCCATAATTTTTCGCCTCCAATTAATGATCGTTGTTTTGTAAACCTTTCCATTTTGCGATACAATGAAAACAAATTTAGGGAAGCGGGTGGATTTAGATGGAACCGATCAATCAAGCCATATTGGATTTTTTTACTGCACTGGGCTTTGAGGAAATCCCCATTGAAGAAGGACTAACCGGGCTTTCCTTTGAAGACGGTCCCGATGGTGAATATGCGCTGATTACGAACGAAGACGGGCTGTTGCCGACATCGCTGGACACACCTTTGTTAATTGCCTTTTACACTCCAGAAGGTGCTTTTCTTTGGAGCACCGGTTTTAAGAATGCCATTCAATTTAAGGAAATTTGGACACCAGGATCGACGTATGTTGAAAAGCTTCAAGCTACTCAGCAGCACCGGGATCTGATGATAGCGGCCAGTCCGCTGTCCAAATTATTGGGAGGAACCGAAAAATGAGTGGGCAACTGTTTGAATTTCGCGGGTCCGGCTTAGGATATGTCTGGTTGCTGGTTTGGACGATCTTTCTGTCAATCATCACCGGCGGGTTGTTTTTTCCCTGGGCCTACTCGGCCCAATTACGCTGGATCACCGCCAACACTTTTTTAAATGGACGCCCGCTGCAATTTGTCGGCACTGGACTAGGCTTCTTCTTTCAATGGTTGCTGATCTTAGTTCTCACATTCATCACGCTGGGAATTTACGCCCCTTGGGGCTACTGCCGCCTCAAACGCTGGGAACTCGAGAACACGGTTCTGTCATAAGCAGGGCTTCCAACACTCCCCCGCCAATCGCGCGGGCTTTGTCAGAAATGGTCCAACAATGCTCAATTTTGGCACGCGGGTCGATATCACCAATCTTCATACCTGCGTTGACTGTCAGTCCGTCATGGAGCAAGCCGCGCAATACTCCGTCAATTTTCCCAATCACAGGTTGATCTGCCACATATGCCAACACTTCACCGGCGCCGACTGTATCGCCAATAGATCGCACAGCACGAAACTTCCCGTCACAGGGCGCCTTGACAAGGCGTTCCAATGTATAGCCGCCGATATCGCCGGGAATTCCAGTATTGGGTTGCGCGCTTCCCTTCATAATCACCCGGCCCAAATCATGTCCCCGCATGGTCTCAACCACCTTATGCACGTCCTGACCGGCTGTAAAACCAGGTCCAACTCCAACCACGACCGATGCATCCTGCATTGTAGTTCCGCAATTTCGCTTGGCCAGAATTGCATCGACCAATCCCCATGGTTTTAGCTGATGGCGAATCGAACATGCCGGGTCTACAACGACCGGCAATTTGCCTGCGCCAAGACATGCAGCGACTTTTTCCGACGTCGACAGTGCTGCAGTCACTCCTTCTACTGTCATTTCACCTGCAAAGACAGCATTGGCGAAAGCTACACTTCGCCTAATAACAGTGGGTTCTGCAATTTCGGTAATTACCACGGCAAAACCGCAGCGATGCAACCGATGGGCAATACCGGTTGCCAGATCACCGCCGCCTTTTACGATCACGACTTGTTTCATATTGTTTTTAATCCTTCCTTATACCACAATATCCCTTGGCGGTATGCGCTAACATCGCGGATATTTTTTAGCGGGGTGACCGATCCTGAAGAGCCAACGTCTCAGCTTGCTGGACATAGCGCAGCAATTATTAAATTCCGGCCTGCTCTCACGGGTCTTCAGCCTGACTGGCGGTGGCGGAAAAACAAGCCTGATGCTTCTGTGGGCAACCCGCCTGCATGCGTCAGGCTATTCTGTCGTAGTCACTACCACAACCAAACTGGCCGATCAACCGCACGCCGGCTGCCAGATCACTACAGCGGCAACTTTGTCAGCCGCCGCAACTGCGGTTGCTGAATCTACGGGGCAAGATCAGCCGATAATCCTGGTCGGCGACCAACCGACGACGCCTGGCAAATTATCCGGTATTGCGCCGGACTGGATTGATGCGCTAAGCATAAAATTCCCTGACACTTTTTTTCTGGTCGAAGCCGACGGTTCCGCCGGACGTTCCGTAAAAGGCTATCATCCCTACGAACCGGTTATCCCCGCCCGCACTGGATTACTCGTGCCGATTATCGGGCTGGATGCACTGGGCCAACCAATTAATTCTCAGCAGGTTCATCGACCGGAGCTGTTTTGCCGAATCAGCGGTTCTAAGCCCGGTCTGCCCGTTTCACCTGCTGCCATCGCCAACGCGCTGTTGCATAGGGACGGGTATTTGCACAATACGCCGCCAACAGCTGCTATTCTGCCACTGCTGAACAAAGTGGAAACAAGGCGGCAATACCAGAAATGCCGGGAACTCGCCGCATTGATCCTGGCTGCCGGCCAGCCAAAAATCTGTAGTATATTGGCAGGCAGCGTGCAACACGACTGCTTTGTGAGGTTATCATGATTGCGGGAATCATTCTGGCCGCTGGCGCTGCCAGCCGAATGGGAAAAATAAAACAACTGCTGCCGCTCGGACCGCGGCCGATGCTCTGGCACGTCGCCAGCGCGGCTTGCCGGTCCCATCTGGATGAAGTTCTTTTGATCACCGGCTCAGCGGCTGAACCGATTGCCTCTGCAGCAAACGATTTGCCGCTCAGAATCATCCACAATCCTGATTGGCAACAGGGTCAATCCAGCAGCCTGCATGCCGGCCTGCTCTCGCTACAGCCAACTACTGAAGCCGTTATGTTCCTGCTGGCCGATCAACCACTTATCACGCCGGAATTGATTGATGCACTGGTTGATCAGTGGCGATGTTCCAGCAAAACGATCATCTGCCCCTGTTACGGAACAAAGCGCGGCAATCCGGTCCTGTTCGACCTCGCTGCCTGGCGAAACGACCTGGAACAGCTGGACGGCGATCAGGGAGCGCGACGAATTCTCGCGGCCCACCCCGAGGCGATCGGCTATCTGCCTGTCGCAACGGACGAAATCTTCCTGGATGTCGACACCGCCGCGGACTACGCAAAGATGCAGCAGCGTTTCGGGA
>CAYLSL010000182.1:0-3409 GCA_964386615.1 uncultured Veillonellaceae bacterium | reverse complement strand
AGTTTGAAAAATCCTTTTTCGCCAAAAGCTTCCCAGCAGGAATTACTATATTTCTCGTCGAAAGATTGCCTAGCGTCCAATGATGTTTTTCTGGGAGGTCATGATGAAATATCGGTTTTCTGATTTGGCCGATATCCCGAAACTGCAAGAATTGATGGGTAGTCTCTATTGGTTAACTGATATAGCTATTGGTATCATTGATGCTGATGGGAGTTTTTTGTTTTGTGCTGGTTGGCGTGGCGCCTGCAATACCGGAAAAAGTAAGTCTTGTGATTGTTTGGACTATATTTCCATGCATCTTGACCCGGTATCTTATACATTCAAACAATGTCCTACCGGAATGCTGCATTACGCTTGTCCAGTTGTAGTCGAAGGCGAACATTTAGCATCCGTATACATCGGCCAGTTCTTTACCGAACCACCGGATGACCTTGCCATTGAATTGGAAGCCACAAAAAGAGGCATTGATCCGATTGAGTATCAAAAAGCACTGCGAAAAATCGCCATCATCCCGCCCATGCGTCTTTCGTTGTTGCTCAAATACCTCAAGGATCTTGCCAACATGCTCGCTGATATCGGCCTGCAGCGCCTACGTCAGATGGAGACAATGGAAATGCTCCGATTGAACGAGGAACGATTGCAGTATATCAGTTCACACGATCCATTGACCGGGTTATTAAACCGGAGTTGTTTCGAGGACAGCCTCAATGCAACCGAAATCTCTGCCAAACAACCTATTGCGATCATGATTTGTGATCTTGACAGCTTAAAACTTGTCAATGACACCATGGGACACCCAACTGGCGACATGCTCCTGCGCACCGCAGCCAAAATTCTACAAGAAGTAGCCCCCGATGACGCCGTTATATCAAGAATTGGTGGCGATGAATTTGCAATTTTGCTACCAGAAACCGATCTTGCCGGGGCGCAAGAATTGCAACGAAGGATTCAGGCCAAGGTTGCCCACCATAATCAACAGTACGAAAACCTTCCTTTAGGCATCTCCGTTGGTTGTGCTGTTGCCGATGATACTCCAATAAAAATGCGTGACATGTTCAAAAAAGCTGATGCAGAAATGTACCGTGATAAATCTCGCAATGGACCAAAGCTTCGCAGCCGCATCGTAACAAAATATCTTGAGGATGGAGTACTAAATGACAAATCTCACTGAAGAATCTGAAAGGAAACAAGCCTCCATGCAAAGAATGGCCTTGGAGTTTGTCCGACCAGATATGATCCTCGCTAGAGATGTATACGATGAAGATGGAACGATCATGCTTTCCACCGGCACGGTCTTGACTGAACGATTAATTGAGCGACTTAAAAGGTGGGAGATTTTATCGGTTTTTGTGCGCAATCCGCGCATTGAATTACCGGCAATATCCGAAGCTTTAAAAGAAGTCACCCGTAATCGGGCTCGCATGATGGTCGAACATGCTTTCAACTCGATAAAAAAGGCCGAGCAGTTTTCCATGTCAGAGGAAGAACAACAAACCGTTCATAAAGTGGTTGAAGAAGTAACCCAGAATCCCCTTGCAGTGATTCATATGGCTCACATCAACCGCAATTCGCGTGATATCATGGCGCATTCAGTCAATGTGTCCTTATTGTCAACCGCCACAGCCATCGCCATGGGAATAAAAAATATAGACACCTTGCATGAACTGGCTTTAGCGGCGCTCTTGCATGATATCGGTTTGTTAATGATTCCACAGGACCTAATCGCAAGGAAAGACAACCTTAAACCCGAGGAAATATTGATCTATCGCGCCCACGCCAATTGGGGCTTTGCCATTCTTCAGGAATCTTTAACTCTGCCGCGCTCAGTCGCACAAGTAGCGCAAGAACACCACGAACATGCCGATGGCACAGGTTATCCCAACCAACTGACCAACAGCAACCTTCACCCTTTTTCCCGCATTATTGCCGCCGTCAATGCTTATGAAAACATGTGCGCTGCTTTTATTGACCGCAATGGTTGTAAAGCACATTTGGCCTATGAGTCAATTATGGCAGGTGCAGGAGCCCGTTTTGACTTACATGTCGCCAAAGCCTTGTTATCAAGACTGCCCATGTACCCGCCGGGCAGTTTGGTTGAATTAACCAACGGCTTGATTGGCATCGTCATCTCCGCTAGCCCGGACCTACCCCATCGACCCAAACTAAAAATCTTGGCCGATTCAATCGATATCGGCACGATTCGCAAAGAACCATACCTGCTTGATTTGCTTGAATTGGAAAATCAAACCCTGTTTGTCAAAGAAGTCCTCAATGATGAAATTGCGTGCCAGTTCATCACCAACAAAGGGTAGCTGCCCTATACAAAATAAGAATATCGCCTGCCAAAGAAATAAGCCGGCAAAGCCGGCTTATTTCTTTTTCTCATCCGACTATTTGCAGCAAGCTAATTGTCGTCATCTCCGGCAAAAAAGCCCCCTATATTGGGAACAATCGATCCCTCACCTTTTGATCCTCCACGCTGCGGCGCTGCCTGCAGCATCCTGCCGGCCAGGCGGGAAAATGGCAGCGACTGCAGCCAAATTTTTCCCGGGCCTTGCAACACTGCAAAGAAAAGACCTTCACCGCCAAACAGGGCCGTTTTTATATTGCCTGCCTGTTGGACGTCAAACTGAACGGAAGGTTCAAATGCCACCACACAGCCTGTATCGATATGCAGTATTTCACCTGGTTGCAGTACACGCTCCACAATTGTTCCGCCGGCGTGCATAAAGACCATCCCGGTCCCTTCGAGTTTCTGCATGATAAAACCTTCGCCACCAAACAAACCGGTCATAATTTTTCGTTGGAAGTATATCCCGATTGAAACACCGCGAGCTGCACAAAGGAAGCTATCTTTTTGACAAATCAGCATCCCGCCGACATCCGAAAGTTTAACCGGAATGATGTTGCCTGGGTAGGGAGCGCCAAAGGCCACATGTGCTTTCCCTTGTCCCCGATGAGTAAACACCGTGATGAAAAGGCTTTCACCTGTGAGGAGGCGTTTGCCAGCTCCCAGTAATTTATCCATAAATCCACCCTGGGCAACTGACCGTGAACCATCCCCAAAAAGAGTATCCATTTCTATCTGCGGTGATTTAAACATCATCGCACCAGCTTCTGCTACAGCACTTTCACCTGGATCCAATTCAATTTCAACGAACTGCATTTCTGATCCGATAATTTTATAATCGACTTCATCGGCCACTTCGACAGGTTTCCCTTGGGGAGATGGCGTCGGCGCACCAAAAGCAGCCCCATTTCCATAAGCATAAGGCGCCGGTCCAGCTGTCGGTGATGCGACCGGCGGCTGCGGCATTGCCTGATACAATTCAGGCACCTGATGAATTGGCGTCCATTGAGAAAATCCATCGCGCCAGGCTAATCCGTGGGGATTGGCCTGCGCTTGCGC
>CAYLSL010000181.1:0-3417 GCA_964386615.1 uncultured Veillonellaceae bacterium | reverse complement strand
CCCTTGAGATTGCCGCGCGATTTTTCCACCGCCCGCGCCACAGCCACTTCCACTGCACCGCCGCCGGCAACATAGCCGCCGCGAACTGCCGCCTGCACGCTGGAGGCCGCATCTTTTGCGATACGCTGACGCTCGCCGACCACTTCCTGCGTAGCCGCCCCGACCAGAATCGTCGCTGCCGGTTTGCCGCGCCCGCCCATAATCCGGACATGTTCCAGTTTTTCGTCTTCATATACTTTTTCGGCGTACCCCAACACCTTTTGCAACTCGGCCAGTTCTTTTTTCAAACCGGTCCGCTTGATCATCCGGGCGCCGGTATGTTCGGCAACCCGCCGTAGTTCGTTCGCCGCCACCCTCGCTACAACCAGCACCTGTCCGTCAGTCAGAATTTCCTCGGCCCGGGCGTGCACGCCACGGTCGGTCATCACGACTTTGACGCCGAGATCGACGATTTTGCGCACATTCAGTTCGAATTCATCCTGCAACTCTCGGAACCGCCGGAATCCGGCTTCAGTGCCGAGCGCCTCGTTGTCGAGCTCTTCCGGCTCCAAAGCGTCGTCGATGACCAAAATATTCGCTTGCTCCGCCTGCTCCGGCATTTCCTTGGACAAGCGTTCCTTGTCCACAATTACGCCAAGGAACACTTCGTTCTTAGCATTTTCCTCAGCGACAATAATATCGGACAACTTATAGTTCGGTTCCAGCAATTTTTCGGCGCCGATCAGTCGGGCCGCCTGCACGACCAGTTCGGCGATGTCAGCATTGTCACGGCCAGCCACCATCGCGATATTGGACAGTTTCACATCCTTGATGTCTTTGAAATGTTTGGTCCGCTTGGCCAGTTCGCTCTGGGCCAGCGAAATCCCCAGCCGGATGCCTTCGATGACCCGGGCCACCGGCACGCCGCGCAATACCTGGCCAACGCCCTCGTTTACCAAGGCGCCCGCCATGATCGTCGCGGTCGTGGTTCCATCACCCACTTCATGTTGCTGGGCTTTGGCAATATTAATCACCATCTTGGCTGCCGGATGGTTAACATCCATTTTGTCCAGGATCGTTACGCCGTCATTAGTAATGATGACTTCACCAAATCGATCTACCAACATCGTATCGAGGCCTTTGGGGCCGATTGTCCCCTGCACGGCGGCGGCAATTGCCCGCACTGCCGCTGCATTGGTCATCAGCGCGGCCAGGCTTTCATCGGCTTCATTACCGCCCGATTGTTTAAAATTCATCCTACATCCTCCGCTTTACCGTTGATATTTCTTTAGAATATTCCCCATATGGGCCTGCATAAATTCGATCACAGCCATCGTCCGTGCATATTCCATGCGAGTGGGTCCCAGCACGGCCAGTGTACCGACCATCTGTCCGTCCAGCCGAAACGAAGCCTGAATCACGCTGCAGTCCTTGATACCGGAAAACTTGTTTTCGGCCCCGATCGTCACGATTACGCCATTGCCATCCTGCGTATGCAGGATGTCATGCAACAAACGATCCTCCTCCAACATGGACAACAAACTGCGCACTTTATCCACGTCGCGGAACTCCGGTTGATTGAGCAACTGGGTCGTGCCGCCCAGATAAACTTTGTCATTGGCGCTGGTACATCCGGCTGCTTCCCTGATCAACGCCATCGCCCCTTCCAGCAATTCCGGCTGGGGCATGACTTCCGCCTTGATTTGTTCCAGCACTGCAACCTGAATATCCGTCAGATTCAAGCCGCCCAGCCGCTGATTCATTGCCGCGGCAATTCGTTGCAGTTCTTCGGTCGAAGTGCCCTCAGGAATCTCCATCAACCGATTTTCCATTACACCGGTATCCGTGACTACAATTACAACCACGCGGGTTTCATCAAACGGCAGAAATTGAAGGTATTTGAACCGGCAAGCCGGTGTTTGCGGTGTAACCAGCAGGGAAACATTGCGGGTAATCCGCGATAAAACTTTGACTGTTTCCTGAAATGCTTCATCCAGTCGACGCACTTTCTGGTCAAACCATTGGTTGATCAGTGCGGTATCGCGATCCGTCAGTTGTTGCGGCCCCATCAGGCAGTCCACATAAAAGCGGTAGCCTTTGGCCGAGGGAATCCGACCGGCTGAAGCATGCGGTTGCTCGAGAAATCCCAATGCTTCCAAATCGGACATCTCGTTACGAATCGTGGCCGGACTTACTCCCAGCCCGCATTTACGGGCAATCGTGCGGGAACCGATCGGCTCCGCCGTCGAAATATAATCGTCAATGATTGCCTGCAATACTTGTCGTTTGCGTTCATCCATCATAATCATCCGCTCCTTGTTAGCACTCTATGAAGCAGAGTGCTAACATATACACAAACATACCATGCAAAGGCATTTATGTCAAGACCAAGAGCCACCCCGAGCCGGCATTCTAGCTCGTTTACGGCAAAAACTCAGCAAACACCCGATTGCCGAATTTCATGCCGAGCGGCGTTAAAAAAACAACTTGATCGGTTTGATCAATTAACTTCATTTTCTCTAGACGTGCTAACGGTTCGGCAAAAAGCTGGTTAAACTCCTGACCAAACCGAGCATGGAATTCGTCAAACCGCATTCCCTGCGCCAGTCGCAGCGCGGTAAATACATATTCACCGATTACAACAGCTTCATCCAGCGTTTCTCGCACCGCTTCCACGCTCAGCCCGTCCCGGATTCGTTCGATATATTCACCAAGATTCTCGGTATTGGCAAACCGCTGCCTGCCATCAAACGAATGGGCGGCCAGGCCGAAGCCGCGAAACGGCAGCGAGCGCCAGTATTTTAGATTATGCCGGCATTGCCGACCCGATGTGGCATAATTGGCAATTTCATAGCGTTGATAGCCATGCAGCGGCAATAATTCGTTCAACAAATCATACATTTCTTCCTCTGCTTCTTCCGACGGCAGTGTCATTTCACCGGCATCAACTGCAGCAGCCAAAGGAGTTCCTCCTTCCAGCTTCAGTCCATAAGCCGAAATATGTTCAGGATTTAGGTCAACAGCCTGTACCAGTGTCTCCTGCCAGCTCGCTGTCGTCTGCTTGGGCAGCCCATAAATCAGATCCAGGCCAATATTGTCAAAACCCGCCTGTCGCGCCTGCTTAAAAGCATTTTTTGCTTCATCGGCCCGATGCATTCGCCCGACCGCAGTCAATACAGTATCGTCAAAACTCTGAACCCCCAGGCTCAACCTGTTGAACCCCTGCTGGCGCAAAAGTTTCAATGACGTAAGCGACACAGTGCCGGGATTGGCTTCGATATTGATTTCGACATCAGCCGACAACACAAAATTTTTCCGCAGTGTCTGCAAAATTTGCGCCAATTGCTCCACCGACAATACTGTCGGTGTGCCGCCGCCAAAAAACAGCGAATCGACGGTGAACGCGGAGAAATCGCCGCCCGCTGCGGTGATTTCCCG
>CAYLSL010000180.1:0-3423 GCA_964386615.1 uncultured Veillonellaceae bacterium | reverse complement strand
GGCATGGGATTTCATAACCCCGGCGGCAACATGAACATCCTCGGCCAGGCCATCGACCTGGCGCATCAGGCAATCGAAGCTGCCAATCTGGCGAATAACGCAACAAAACAATAACTCCAGATTGTTCATAGTTACTTCATTCATTTTAGCTATTTTTATCAAGAGCCGCGTGAAATCACGCGGCTCTTCTCTTATGGATAGTTCTTTTATCTAGCATCCATATCATGGTTCTTTGCCAGAAAACATCAAGTACGGAAGCGGGAAACCTGCTTTTCCAGTTCCTGCGCCAACGAAGACAAATGCTGCGCAGTGGCGGTGAATTCTTCGATCGAAGCAGTCTGTTCCTCGATTGCGGCAGCTGAGTCCTGTGATAGACCGGCAATTTCGCGCGCCGCCGATGCAACCTCCCTGGATCGGTTGTCCAAAGTGGAAAATTCACCGGAAGTATGTCCGTTGAGCCGAGCGATTTCGTCGACTGCATTGCGGCTGTCCAGTGATCGGCCAACGATCGCATCCAGCGCCGATGACAGAGTTGAAACTACTTCGGTAATCCGTTGCAGTTCGGTAACGACCTGATTATTGGCAGTTTGTGTATCAGAAACCTGATTCTGAATCGCTGATATTTTCTCGGTAACTTGATTGGCGGCTTCATCGCTTTGTTCAGCCAGTTTACGCACTTCTTCTGCAACCACGGCAAAACCCCTGCCTTGCTCACCGGCCCGTGCCGCTTCGATAGCTGCATTCAAAGCCAGTAAATTGGTCTGCCCGGCAATTTGTTTGATCAAGCCGATAATTTGATTGATGTCGGCCGAATTGCGGGTCAAAGCAGCAACATTTTCGTTCATGGCTCCGACCGTTTTGTTTAACGCAATTGTCTCTTCCACGACTTTTTGCGTTTGTTGGCGGCCATCATCGGCCTGTTTTTGTGACTCTTCGGACAGTTTCGCCGTGTTTTGGGCATGTCCGGCCATTTGGCGCATACTGGCGTTGATTGTGCCAATCCTGTCGGAAAAATCCTGCATGGCCTTGTCTTGATCAGTGGCCTGACCAGCAACTTCCGACACAGCCTGTGCAACTTGTTCTACGGCTTTGGCACTTTCAGCGCTAGCTCGTGACAAGCTTTCCGATAAATTCTTTACTTCGGCTGCCGTCGTTTGGGATACTTTTATAATTTCCTGCAGTTTTACCACAAATGCGTTGAAATAGCCTGTAATAATACCGATTTCATCATGTCTCCCCACTGGCAACCTTTGAGTCAGGTCGCCACCGCCACCGGCAATAGCTGCAAATGAATTGGACAATGTAGCTAGCGGCTTCAATACTTGGTTGCGCACAATCAGCCAAGCCCCAATTGCTACGACAAGTGCTATCGCCAAAAATGCAATTTCTATCAACTTGGCACGAGCCACTTTTCTCTGTGATTGCTCATCCAGCAGAAAAACCAATTTATTCATTTCCGCCACATATTCGGGAACCATCGCATGAATCTGTCCCGCAATCTGGCCTGCTTGCGCCTGTGGTGTTGCAATCACGCCGGAAACTGCCGTCTGGAATGCTTGCCAGCGCGGTTTAAGCGAGTTTAGTTGGTTCAGACTGGCCGCATCCTCCATTGGCGTGAGTTTCAGTGCAGCATCGCCCTTTTCCAGTCCATTCATAATTTTTTCATAAGTAGCCAGATCTTCATTCATCGCCTTGCGAAGCGATTGTTGTTGTGCTTCTGGCGCGACAGCTACCTGCCCAGCCAGCCAAGCCAACCGATATGCCCGAAATCGAAGACTCCCCGCCAGATTAATTGAAGGAGCATCACCTTTCAACGCATCGAAAGTGTAGAGATTTACACCAACCACCACAACAGTAAACAAACTGAGAATCACCAGAATCAAGGTCACTTTCCAGCGGATCGTCATTTTTCGAACCCCTTTGCTTTAGATTTAATATTTTTGTAAAACGGTATCATAATTAATGATAATTCCACGTAATAACATTAACTCCCTTTTTTCTGCCTCTGATATTTTTGTCTCCTGCTAAAAACAAACAGAAAAGGAACCCGCGACCATGCTGGTCGCGGGTTCCTTTTCTGTTTGTTTTGTAATTACAGTGCGCCGGCTACGGTGTTGAACTGCGCCAAAACTTGCGGTCCGAGAAGAATCAGTCCCGCCATCCCTACGACTGCCACCAGAGCCAGGATCAAACCATATTCGACCATTCCCTGGCCTTTTTTATTTTGCAGTACTGAAGTAATCGTTGTGAACATTTTGTTTTCCTCCTTCATTATTGTTTTTGATTTTGTCTGGATTCTATCGTTGTTCTGTGTTTGCTTTCTGACCTTATTGTAGCAATTCAACGAAGGAGTTCCATCATCCGCAAGTCTTATTTTAGCTGGGTATATTGTCCTATTCTTTTTTTTAGCCGACAGGGATATCTGAACTATTGTCGAATTTTCATAAAAGACTTCATCATAAACGCAGCATTATAAGACCTAATACTTTGGAGGAAATTCAATGAGATTTTTGTTTATCGCCTTACTCTTCATGGTCATTGGCGGCATAATTGCTTCGCTCGTTTCGCGTTATTTCGCGCAAAAAAAAGCACCAGCCACACTTCATCCACCTAAAGCCGATTTGGAGCTGATTTACCATCAACCCTTGAATATCAACTTTTTCAAATATGTTGCCGGAACCATCCGAAACAACACAAATCGAACCTACGAATACGTACAGGTACAGATCAACATCTATGCGAACAAGGGGGAACTGATGGGCACCACCTCCGCCAGTACGGTCGATTTAAAACCCGGCGCCGAATGGGAGTTCCAGGCGCCAATACTTGAACAGGGTGAGTTCAGTTATAAATTCACCAGTATCACCGGCTATTGATATAGAATGAAAGAAGTCATCAGAAACAATGCGCTAATAACAGCTACCTCGCCAACCCCGCGTGTAATGATAGCCATCGCTTTGATGGCTGTCTATTTGTTTTGGGGTGGCACTTATCTGGCGATGAAAGTGGCGATTCACACGATTCCGCCATTCCTGATGGGGGGGCTGCGTTTTTTCACGGCCGGTGCGTTGGTATTTCTCTGGCAATGGCGTAAGGGCGCTGCCCTGCCCAGCCCAAACCATTGGTGGAACGCAGCAAAAATCGGCTTTGTACTCCTCGTCTTTTCCCAGGGCGGCTTGGCCTGGTCCGAACAATTCGTACCTACCGGCATTGCGGCTATCATCTTTGCCACAGTTCCCCTATGGATGGTGTTGATTGGATGGTTTATTAATAAAAGTCAGCGTCCCCCTGCCGCAGTTCTTGTCGGACTTCTGCTGGGATTCTCCGGTATCCTGTTGCTGGTAAAAAACACCGTGACGAACCTGGGGAATAATCCACTTGAATGGCTTGGCTATTGTGTCGTTACATTGGCTGCCATCGCCT
>CAYLSL010000179.1:0-3426 GCA_964386615.1 uncultured Veillonellaceae bacterium | reverse complement strand
AAGAATATATCGACCGGCAGATGGATCTGGCGGCGCAGCCGGAAATGATCCGGTCGTTGCAGGAAATGTTCCGGCAAAAAAGCCAGATCGACTGGCTGGATTTCTTTGCCGGGCAGGACCTCTGTCTGTCGCCGGTCAATGAACTGGCGCAAGTGCTGGAAGATCCGCAGATCCGACATCGCCGGATGATTGTGCCTATGGCTGAAGAGACATCAACACTGTTGCTTACCGGTATTCCGATCAAGTTATCGGATACGCCGGGACAAATTCAAACCGGATCTCCTGCACAAGGCGAACACACGCGCCAGATCCTTGCAGAAGCTGGCTATTCGGATGCGGCACTGGCCAGATTGGCCGAACAGAAGATTATTTAGCAGTATTGCTGCGGTCGGCCAGCACCAGTGACAAAATTTCACGGGCCCGGTCAGTAAACAATTTGGTTCCGGCAATGTTCGGTTCATCACTAAGTTTTTGCATCAGCAGACCGTCGTCGCCGTACCAGCAGGGCAGGACCGAGCCCAAAAAGTAACCGCGGTTACGCAGACAGTCGACCGCCGCGCCAATGCCGGGGTCAGTCAGTGGCAGGAATGCCTGGTGGATTCTTATGCCAGCCGCCGCGGACTGCGCTTCGTAATCCGTCAGACAGGCAGAAAAGTCGCCGCCGAGCTGAAAGAATGTCATTCTGGCAACGGCTACCGCGGTGAAGAGGTCGATCCTGGCGCGCACCAGCCTGTTGGATGGTAACGGATTTGTACTATTGATAAAGCTGTGGCCATGCTCAAAGCCGGAGTACAGAAAGGGCAGTTGACTGTTATAAATGGCTGGCAGATAGATCGTTTGCGGCCTGGGCGGTCCATAATTGCGAAAAATGGTCACGACAGAAATCCGCCCCTGGTTTTTGCCGCGCATGGCCTGCGCCATTGCGTCGCCAGGCAGCAGATCAAGCTCAATGCCGGTTTCCGCATGACCGCTTCCAGTGTAAATGCGTTGAGAAAACAGGTGGTTGGTGACGGCTTCGCCCCAGGTATATTTTATCTGATAGTGCTGGGGGATCTGTTCTATAGCAAACAGTGTGAGTTCGCTTGCCAATGCACTGCCCCGCCAGTCGTGGTGAACCAACAACTGGCAGGCTTCGTACAGGCCGCGGTTTGGCGGCGATGACCGGGCATAGGCAGTGTGTCCCACGATTTCGCCACTGGCGGAGCGGGCCACGGCCCGGTAGACATCCCCTTGTTCTTGTTCGTTGACAAGCTTGACCGGGTCGTATACGGAAGAGACATGGTAGTTGTCACCATAGATTTCGTGATACAAAGCAACGACGCCTGCTGCGTCTTCCGGGCGAAACAAATCGAGGGTCCAGGTTGCTGACATCGACATTTCCTCCTTGTATGTATAGCAATATCTGATATTATTACTATGATTATTATGATATTCAGCACAAAAAGCTGATTTCCTGTTGACGATGAGCCAAGTGTGAAACTCCGCAGTGTTATGGAGTAGCATTGGTATGAAGTAATGGAGGGACTATATTCTTGGAAACCATGATCGGAATCAATCGGGCTATTTTGCATATTTTGGATTTCAATTCGAACCTGACCGTTTTTTCCGAGCAAGAACTGGAGCTGGGCAGCAGCAGCGCTGCGTCCTATCTGATGAAGCACCTGGAGCGATCCTTTACAGATCCTGCACTGAAACCGGGAACATTCAACCAGGACAGCGCCATGAAAGCGGACCTCGCCGCTTATGCAACCGGTGAAGTCGATTTTGTCCAGTTATCCACCCAGATTGCAGGCGCCCTGTATCAGGCGATTGCCCAGTCGGACAAGCTGGTTTCAGCCGATGTGCTCGTCTGTGATATTAGCGTGAACGGCGAACAGGTGGTTGCGATTCTGAAATGCAACAACCGGGTCGGTTTTACCCATCAGGTGTCACAAGGCGAAGCGGGGATCAGCAACAGCATCATCCACCATTATGCGATTCTGCCCAGTCTGGCGCATAAACTCGATGAGTATGCGTTTGTCTGGGTAGAGTCGGGAGAGATTCGCTTTGTCGACAAGAAATGTTCGATCGGCGGCAACGATGTCTACATTTTGCCGGAAATTGTATTGGATTGCAGTTCGCGGGTTTCACAGAAAGATACGATTGCGATGGTGACTTCGATCACCCGCAAAGTGGCCGAGAGTCATGGCGAAAACCCGGCGATCGCGGTATCGCGGGCCAAGACGCTGATCATTGAGAACGCCGAAGTGTCGGAATATCTTGATCCGCAGGAGCTGGGCAGCGCAGTGTTTGCCGATTCGCCGCTGATGCGGCAACAATATCAACAGGAAGTGGCACAGGCGGGACTGGACGAGGCGGTCAAAATTGACAGGAATCTGGCGGTGCGGACTGGCCGGACCCATAAACTTAAAACGGATACCGGCATTGAGATCTCGATTCCGGTCGACTATTTTCAAAATCAGGATTATGTGGAGTTTATCAATAATCCGAACGGGACGCTGTCGATTGCGCTGAAAAACATTGGTAAGTTGATGGACAAGTAAACAGACGGATCGCAAAAGTGTCTGCAAAAGAGACATGTGTAGCGAAAAGAGACATGATTTTTAAATGAGAATGCGGTAGTTTCGCCATTTATCGTCTGGCATGTTTTTTGCATAGATATAACAAAGGGGAAATTGCAAGGAGGGACCGATATGGGAGCCAATGTTTTGCAGCATGCTTCGTTTCAGGACGACCATCGCATGCGTCTGGCGATGGATACTCCGTTTGAGGGAATTCTGGCGTTTGATGAATCGGGTTCAGTTTTCTTTGTCAACAACTTCTTTGTCGATTTGCTGCACCTGTCGGAAGCGGAAGTGACCGGCCGCAAGATTTGGGACGTGCTGCCCGGTGCATCGCTGTTTGATACGGTGGTGCAGGGCTATTCGATCTGGGGGGATACGCTGCAGGTGAACGGCCACGAGTTGCTGGTCGCCCGTTTTCCGATCAAGGAAAATGGCAAAGTGGTCGGCGCGATCGTCAAGACGATTTTTCCCGACCAAACCATCGGCAAGGAGATTGCCAACAAAATCTGGCATTCCAGCCGGCTCAGCCAATGTGCGCCGCAAAGTCTGTGTACCTGTCAGAATATCATTGGCGAAACTACGCCGATGTTGGCTGTAAAGAAACTGGCCCGACGGGCCTCGCGCACCAGCTCTACCCTTTTGATCACCGGCGAAAGCGGCACCGGCAAAGAGGTGATTGCCCAGGCGATTCATACCCGATCGGTGCGGCGCGAGCGTCCCTTTGTCAGCGTGAACTGCGCCGCGATTCCGGAAAATCTTTTGGAATCGGAACTGTTTGGCTACGTCGAAGGCGCATTCACTGGTGCAAAACGCGGCGGCAAGCCCGGCAAGTTCGAACTGGCCGACGGCGGCACGATTCTGC
>CAYLSL010000178.1:0-3463 GCA_964386615.1 uncultured Veillonellaceae bacterium | reverse complement strand
AATACAACTTGAGGAAAAACGTTGCCAGTGGAATCAGCTAGAGGCCAGTGTGCTGACGACCCCGCCGGGAGAGTGCTGTCCCAGCTGCGGTCAGGCGTTGCCGGCAGATCGGTTGCAGGCAGCCCGGGCCAAGGCGCAGCAGGATTTCGACTGCGAACGCAGGCGGCAACAGGAGCGGATCACCGCCGACGGCACGGCGCTGGCCGCCAAACAACAGCAACTGCTCACGCAGCGGCAGACGCTGGAAGCTTCGCTGGCCGAACTGGAGCAGCAGCTTGGCGCCGCCAAAGAAGCGCCGGCTCTCAGGCAGCAAGTCGAAGCATTGCGGCTCAAGCAGCAGGCCTTGCAACAGCAGCTGGCCGACGGCCAGGCAGCCACGCAACCGGCGCGGCAGGAACTTTGCCGCCAGCAGGAAGACTATCGGCAGAACCTGGCACAAATTGCCTGCCGGCGCGCGGCGGTCGAACAACAAGCCCAGGGGCAGCGCCGGATTGCCGAACTGCAGCAGCGTGAACAGGCGCTGGCCGCCGAATACGCCGAACTGGAACGGCAAACCTTCCTGACCGAAGAGTTTATCCGGGTTAAAGTCGGTTTGTTGGAACAGCGGATCAACAGCCGGTTCAAACTGGCCCGCTTCCGCCTGTTCGAGCAGCAGGTCAACGGGGCGCTAAACGAGGTCTGCGAAGTGCTGGGGCCGGACGGCGCACCGTATAACGGCGGCCTGAACAACGCGGCCCGGATCAACACCGGCATCGACATCATTAACACGCTGGGGGCACATTACGGCATGACGGCGCCGCTGTTCATCGACAATGCCGAAGCGGTCAGCGAATTGATCGACACCCCGTCCCAGCTGATCCGGCTGGTCGTCAGCCCGGCGGAGCCTGCGTTGCAAGTGGTGCTGGACAACGCGGCTGCAGCAGTGAACAGCCCTCTCGCCAATACGCCGGTGGCCGCTGCCGGTCCGGGGTTTTAGCGATGGCAAATCGACGCATGATCGCCAAATCCATCTCGGTTTCCGACGAAACCAATGCCCTCAGCGATTTTGCCGCGCTGCTGTTTACCTGGCTGATCCCGCATACCGACGATTACGGCGTGATTCCCGGTTCACCGGGCCGGATCAAGGCGCTGGTCGTTCCCCGGCGCAAACAGAGCGAAGCGGAAATCGACGCGGCGCTGGAAGAAATGCGCAGCGTCGGCCTGATCTACCGTTACCAGCACGCAGGCCAGTCCTATATCCAGCTGGTACGGTTTGAACGGCACCAGGAAGGCCTGCACAAACGAACCGCACCGCACAGTCCGGTGTACCAGCAAGCGGCGACCAGCCAGGCTGAGGGGAATTTCCCGGAAGTTCCCGGCGGTTCCGGCCCAACCCAACCCAATCTAACGGAACCCAAGTCAAACGAAGTGAACCCAATTGCAACCGAACCGTCCGAATCGGCCGTGTTGCAGCGGGCAGCCGTGGTCGAACTGCTAAGCAAAAATATCTGTCCGGTGACGACGCCGATTGAGCTGTCGCTGGTCGACGAGTGGCTGGCCGCTGCCTCCGGCGAGTGGATTGCGGCGGCGATCCGGCAGGCGGCGCTCAACAAAGCCGGTTCGATCAAATACGTCGATACGATCCTGCGAGCCTGGCTGAAAAAATACCTGCCAGGCGACAAACCGTGGCAGCTGGAACCGCGTCGCCGCAACCGGAGCGGGGCGGCAACAACAAACAGCTTTATCGACACGCTGGCCGACCTGGCGCAGGCGGCGTCGCCATGAGCCGGGCCGAAATCTGCGCACTGGTGGCTCTCGCCGGCAGTTCCAATCCGGCCATGCAGGCCAAAGATCCGCGGCCCATCGTCGAAGCCTGGTCGCTGATGTTGGGCGATCTGGACCCGCAGCTGGCCAAAGCCGCCATCATCAAAGTCTGCCGCGAATCAGACTTTTTCCCCAGCGTGGCCCGGATCGTGGCAGCGGCGAGAGAGCTGGACCCGGCCACCGAAAAACTGCCGACCGCCGCCGAAGCCTGGGAAGAAGTCAGCCGTCTGGTGCGCGACTGCGGTCCCTACCGCTGTCCGGTTTACAGCTGCGAACCGGTGCGGCGGGCCGCGCGGGCCATCGGCTGGCGGCAATTATGCATGGGGGAAAACGTCGAAGCGGACCGGGCCCACTTCCTCCGTCTGTACGAGTCGATGCGGGCTCGGCAGGCCGAAACCCGCGAACTGGAACACATCATGAAACTGGCCGGCGTCGGCGAACTACTGAAGGCACTGGCTGAAAAAACGCAAGGAGGCAAATCCGATGAATACAAACAAATCACTCGAACGGATTTTTCATTATAATAACCGGCAGTTCCGCACGCTGCAGTCTGGCGGCGAGGCCTGGTTTGTCGCCGCCGACGTATGCAAACTGCTGGGACTGGCTCAGGTGAGCCGGGCGGTGGACCGGCTGGACGAAGACGAAGTGAGGTTACTCAAAGTAACCCACCCGCAAAACCCGGCCCGCAGCATCACCGTCAACACAGTCAACGAAGCCGGCCTGTATCAGCTCATCCTGTCCAGCTGCAAACCGGAGGCAAAATTGTTTCGCCGCTGGATTACCGGCGAAGTGATTCCGGCGCTGCGTCAGACCGGCTACTACCAGCTGACGACACAATCGGGGCAGGCTGGCGATCTGCTGCAGTTCTCCCGCCGCGACCTGATCCACCTGGCGCTTTCCGCCGAGGCGGAATGTGAACAACTGCGCACCAAAGCCGAATACTTTGACCGGGTGGCCGATACCCGTGATTCCTTCTCTTTCGGTGAAACGGCAAAACTGCTGGAGATCAGCGGTTTTGGCCGCAACAATCTGATCAAATTCCTGCGGGCCGTCGGCATCCTGATGCAGGGCAACATTGCCAAACAGCGCTATGTGGACCGGGGTTATTTTCATGTCGTCCTGCACGAGTACAGCGGACCGGACGGTACGACGCGGGTGCGGGCGGTGACCCGGGTCTACGCCAGGGGAATCGACTACATCCGGCAGCGACTGAACGACTATTTCCTGCAGTACCTGGAGCGACGGGCATGAAGATTTGCATCGATCCGGGCCATAGCGGCCCGTTTGAACCGGGAGCCTGCGCCGGTGGCTTCACCGAAGCGGCTCTCGTAATGGCGATTGCCCGGTTTCTGGAGCAGGAACTGCTGCTGCGCGGGCACGAAGTGCGATTGACGCGGGACGGACCGGTGGCGGACGACGAACTGGGCTGGCGGGCCGAACTGGCCAACCGTTGGGGCGCCGACCTCTATATCAGCATTCACTGCAACAGCGCCGCCAGAGTCGAGGCCGAAGGCACGGAAACCTTCCACTACCCTGGCAGCGCGGCGGGTGCTCGGCTGGCCCGGGCCATCCAGTTTCACCTCTGCGAGGCGCTTTTGACCGAAGATCGCGGCGTGAAAGAGGAGAATTTCCAGGTGCTGCGCGAGACCGACTGCCCGGC
>CAYLSL010000177.1:0-3465 GCA_964386615.1 uncultured Veillonellaceae bacterium | reverse complement strand
GCCGTCATCACACCGGTTTTGGAAACATACGTAATCACATCACCATCCAACTGGGTGGGAACGGCTTCTTTTTCCGGCGCTGCCTGCAATCCGGACGCTGCGAACATTACACAGCCGATAATCGCGATTATTTTCCCCCGGAGCAACCTTGTTTTCCCTCTTTGGTTCATTGCGTCGGGCCTCCTTTGACGATGCGGGCATTGCCTTTGACCACAATCGTTTCAAACTTGTCATCGGTCTCCAGTTCATTGGCGGTCAGAACATAGTCATCCTTGGTCGCCCGTATCGAGCCGGCAGCGAAAATTTTGCGGTCTTTTGCCACATAACGCCCTTTGTCCGCCGTAAAAGTCGGACCATCGCTGGCTTTCATTTTAATCGATCCGGAAAGTTCAATGTTGCGGGTCTGTGGATCCACCACGGCATTTTTTGCTGTAATATCAATCTGGGTTCCGTCCGTACGGAAAACCACCCCGGATAAATCGGTCATATAGACCCAGCGGGTTTTCGGATCGACTTCCATCACCCGGGCAGTCAATTCCCAGATCCGTTTTCCATCCTGATCCTCGGTCAGTTTTGAACCCGAAAATGCCATTCGGGTCACTACATTCTCCTGCCGGGTATCGTCAAGCGGCTCCTCGCGCAGAAAATAATAAAGCCCCCCGGCAACGATCGCGGCAATCAATAATCCATATAACCAGGCCTTAGCGTTCATCTTCAACAATTTCACCTGTCTTCGGATCCGTGATCCAACGTCGTTGAAACCACCACCAGTGGTCAGGGTGACGCCGGATCCGTTCCTCCATCACTCGGGTCATCTGTTCGGTAAGCCGACCGATTTCAGCGGTCGAATCACCAGCGTTGTCGCCATAAATCGGCGGCGACAATAAAATACGATGGCCTTTTTTCGGCTGTCGCACAATAAAAGCGGGAATCACCGGCGCGCCGCAGCGAAGGGCAAAGACCGCCGGACCTTGGGGCGTGGAAGCCGGTCGTCCAAAGAAGTCGACAAAGACGCCGTTTTCTTTGGCATCCTGATCGGCTAAAAACCCCAATACATTGCCTTTTTTCAACGCTTTCATCGCCGCCACCAAGGCATTGCCGCGAGCGTAAGGCGCAAGCCCTACCATTTCACGGTACTCGTTCAACAATCGGTCGACACCAGGGCCGGGCTGGGTTTCGGCAATCGCGGCCAGTGGCAATTCTGCCTGAACCAGGCGGGCCGCCATCCACTCCCAGTTGCCAAAGTGCGCCGTCAAAATCACCACACCACGACCATGAGACAATGCTTCGGTCATGTAATGCAGATTTTCGATCGTCACCCAACGTTGCAATTTTTCCGGTGTCAGTGCCGGAATATACAAGACTTCCAGTAACGTCCGACCGATATTGCCGAACATCCGCCTGGCAATCGCCGCCGCTTCTGCGGGGGAAACGCCGAGTCTTGCCTGTAATTGGGCGATAGCCCGTCGCCGTTGACTTCGCCCCAGCGCCCAATGCAAAAAGCCAATTCCTGAACCCAGCCAAAGCACAAAGGGATAGGGGAGACGGCACAACAGAGCGCTGAAGATTTTTAAGCAATAATACTGCCAGTGCATATTATACCATACCACGCCGCAGTAGGTCAGTAAGATGCAACATCCCAATCGAGCGCCGCTCGGCATCAACAACCGGCAATACGGTGATCGGGCGCGGTTGGTTGGATTCCATCCGATGCAATGCGGTTGCGGCAAGTTCCGCCGGACCGATCGTCTTCGGCGTCCGGGTCATAAACTCTTCCACTTTCAAATCGAGAAATTCATTGCCTTTGCCAAAACCGCGCCGGATATCGCCATCGGTAATCAAACCCAGCAATATTCCGTCCGCAGAAACGACTGCGGTGGCGCCAAACCCTTTGGCGGTAATGACAAACAATGCCTCGCGGACGGTTTTGCCAACAAAAATTGTTGGATTATCGTCATCTTTGTGCATATAGTCGGCTACGGTCAATAGTTTTTGTCCCAAGGCGCCGCCCGGATGAAAAACGGCAAAATCTTCCGCACTGAATTTACGGGCTGATAATAGCGCCATGGCCACTGCGTCGCCCATTGCCAATGCGGCGGTAGTACTGGCGGTTGGCGTTAATCCCAGCGGGCAGGCTTCCTTTTCGACTCCCACATTCAGAAACAGATCTGCGTTACGCACCAGCGTGCCGTCATTTCGCCCGCACATGGCAATAATCCGGGCGCCGATCCGTTTCAGCGCCGGCAATAAGCCGAGCAGCTCGGCGGTTTCACCGCTATTGGAAAACGCCAGCACGATATCTTCACCTGTAACCATCCCGACATCGCCATGCAAGCCTTCCGATGGATGGAGAAAAAACGACGGCGTTCCCGTGCTGGCAAGCGTCGCTGACACTTTACGGCCAATCAGGCCGGATTTACCGATTCCGGTAACAACCACCCTGCCCCGACAGGCCAGAATCATGTCAATGGCTTTGTCAAAATCGCCGTTCAATCGGCCAACCAATGACTCGACGGCTCTGGCTTCCAGCAATAAGCACTGGCGGGCTTGTTCACTGTGCATGACAACACCCCCGCACGCTCCGGTCCACTGCCATAACCTGCGTCAACAGTGCTTCCAGTTCCGACAGCGGCACCATATTGGGTCCGTCGGACAACGCTTCTGCCGGTTGGTCATGGACTTCCAGAAACAAGGCGTCAATTCCAACGGCGGTTGCTGCCCGCGCCAATACGGGAACAAATTCGCGCTGGCCGGCAGAACGGTCACCGCCTCCGCCCGGCAGCTGGACACTGTGGGTCGCATCAAATACCACCGGATAGCCTAGAGAACGCAAAATCGACAGCGAACGCATATCGACGACCAGGTTGTTGTAACCAAAACTGGAGCCGCGTTCGGTCAGCAAAATTGAATGACAACCCGATTCTTCCAACTTGTTGACAACATTTTTCATTTCTGAAGGTGATAAAAACTGTCCCTTCTTCACATTCACCGGTAAGCCGCTAACTGCGGCAGCATGCAACAAATCGGTCTGGCGGCAAAGAAAGGCGGGAATCTGCAACACATCGAGAACTGCAGCCGCCGGCGTCACTTGCAGGGTTTCATGGATATCACTGAGTACCGGTACAGCCAGTTCCCGTTTGATATCGGCCAGTATCTGCAGCCCTTCAACCAGGCCCGGACCGCGAAATGCACTGAACGAAGAACGATTGGCTTTGTCAAAGGAAGCTTTGAAAATATATGGAAGCCCCAGCCGGAGTGTAATGTCACGGATAACCCGTCCGATTTTTAGCGTGCGTTCGGCCCCTTCGATCACGCAGGGTCCGGCAATCAGCACCAGTGGCTCGCCGCCGCCTACAGTTACTGCGCCGATTTTCACTTTGCTTGTCATGGGGTTGCCTCCTGCTGTAATAAAAATAATTGCCGCACCTTCGCCAGATCTTCCGGCGTATCTACGCCAATCGAGCG
>CAYLSL010000176.1:0-3538 GCA_964386615.1 uncultured Veillonellaceae bacterium | reverse complement strand
ACAATCGGCAAAAAAATCGTCAGCAAGCTCTAATCTGGCTGGCAATCGGTTCAGTTTTTGTTCAACCGACCCTGCTATGTTTTTCGCAGAAAAACCTGGCAAGTGTCAAAATCAATCTCCCATACTTCACCTGCTGCTTTATCCCACTGATGAAGCGCAGACTGTCTTTCCCACCATTGCTGATATTTGGTGGTTGTTTTGCCCATATCCATCACTAGTTTTTCATAGAAGTAACTGTTTTTCAGCACTTCATCGTCGACTGCCGCCAACGCGTGGGCCAATTCAACCAGGCCGTTCTTTCTTTCAAACAGCGCTAGTATCTCATCGCGTTCTCTGGCAGTGACACGCCCTACAACACGCGGTCCTTCACAGCCACATCCTGCCTTTTTGCACGCTTCCACGCACCGTCCTCCTCTGTTTGCAGCTTCCGCTTATAGTTTCTGCAGAATTCTTTTCTGCAGTGCAAGGATTTGACTTAAATACTCCTCACTGTCGAGCGCAACGGAAACTTCCGCCGGAACCGTATCCCGGTAGCCGATCGGCTGGGCTACAATATCAAACGGATCACGATAGCTCAGGCAGCGGATCTCCGGCAACTTGTCAAACGGCTTGCGGCTGCGCAACCGTCGCAGCATTTGCCGTGAAGCTTCCCGTTCCGCATGTGCGATCACGCACTGCTGCTTCGACGGAACATTGATTTCGAGCGTTGTCAGCTTGTTCAGGTATACACAGCGCTTGCAGTGGAAAGCATCGCATTGGGAACAGATCGGTGCGCACCCCAGCGTCAACAGTTGCGGGTTTTCACCAAAAACCTCCTGCGTTTCCGCCCAAAGGCCCAGCGCACTCGACTCCGGGTCGTCATGGTAAAAGCCCGGACAGATATAGGCCTTTCCATTGGGCGCGATGGTCAGGTGCCGCACACCGGCGTCGCAGTTATTCATTTGCGCTAGCAACAGCCTGTCCGTCAAACTATTGATTTCGATTTCCTGGCCAACTTGATAGGCCTGTTGCAGTGTTGAGGCCAGAATTTCCACCTGCGCCTCATAAAGTTCAATATCGGCTTCCGTAAATCGTTCAACGCCGGCCAGATGAATGTTGAGCCGCTTGAAACGACCATCCAGTGCGGCGACGTCTGCAGCCAGGCGGCTGAGATCAAAAGACTCGACGCGAAGGATGATATTACGGGCCGTATTTTTTTCAATCGAGTCGAATGCAGCCCGTTCGCAGGCGTCGAGGACCAGTATGCTGTCCGGATAGCTTGCATGAAGCGGCCAAGGAACTATTTTCACATGGTTGACGGTATTGACGAGTTCAGCCTGAGCCGCAGGCAAATCCTGCTTCCCGTAGAGAAAATTGATGAACAGGTCCTGTTCCTGGGCATAGCGGATGATTCTGCCCAGCAGGTCCGCCGGCATATAATCGGCTTCAGCCTGCGAATGATAAGCAGGGTTGCTGTAATGGCAAAACGGCACGGCCCCTTTTTCCAGGATCACCAACAGATATTTGTACATGTCATTCGCCCCTCAACCCATTTTCCGCTGAAGCACATCGTCCAGCCTACGCCAAAAATATCGATTCGCCCTCACCCTTGCCTTATGCATTTCGCAGCTATAGATAGCCCGCTGATAGATCGTGTCGGTACGGGCCAGGTCGTAATTGTTTCCCTGACACCAGGCGCAGCCGCTGGCCACTTCACACTCCAGGCATTGCTGCGGACTTTGCATCGACCGGTTCAGTACCAGAAACGGCCTGACTTTATTCATATCCAGTCCATCGTAGCAATTGCCGATGACCCGCGCAGGCTTATTCTGCATGGAAAACGGCACAAACCGGATGCAGGGATAAAAAGTCCCCTGATAATCGATCGCCAGCATTTTTCCGGCGCCGCACCAATTGCCATCATCCTCCGGATCAATCGGTTGTCCGAGGGTGCGGGAAAAAAATGAACAGTTATGTGTATGATAGAGATTGTGATCCACAATATAGTCGGCCAATTGCTTCAGTTGCTGCTCATAAATCAAATCATCGCCCGGCTTCCAGACATCCTCGCTGACCAGGTTGATGGCGACATTTTTCAATCCCATTTCCCACAGATGCACCACACTCTCCTTTAGCAACGGCAAGTCTTGGTGTGAGACCGTCGCTTTGGTGCCTGCACCGGGAAATTGTTTCATCCACAGCGGAAAATTTCGTGTCACGGCGTCATAGGAGCCGCTGCCATCAGGAAAGACCCGCTGTGCATCGTGCTTTTCGCGGGTCCCATCGATACTGATCGAAATGCTGAGGTGCAGCCGGTTCTTGCGAATGAACCGCTGCACTTTTTCATGGCCATATAATAGTCCGTTCGTGGAAAAACTGAACCGGTAACTATTGAACCAAGGATGGTCCAGTTCAAACATCTGTCTTTTGATGTAGTCACAGATCCGGTCAATCAGGTCGATTTCCAGCAGCGGTTCCCCGCCGATGAAGTCCCAGATCACCGAACTTTCATCAAACAACTTCCGATTACGCAGAATGTAGTCGACGGCTGCCTTTGCCACTGTAAATGACATCCGGTTCGTTTCATTCTTGCCGACGATGTAACAGTAGCCGCAGCGCAACTGGCAAGCCTCGGTAACGATGAAGGTGATGGTTTTCGCACGACCTGACTGCCAGGAAAGTTCAGGTTCACCAATTGCCAGGTTGTCATTGCTTCCCAAGTTCAGACCCCCATCACATTTCGTATACCCCGCAGCGCTATTTCACCATGCCTTTGTTCCAGCCCTCGCAGGTCGCAGTGCACGATCCTACGCAGTTGCGGGTACAATTGCTGGCGCAATTGCTGCAACCTGCCGCCTGTGCTTTTTCACCAAGGACCAGGCTCAACCCCAGAACCCCCAGGGTCGGAACGACCAACTTGCCGGCGTTAACAAAAAAATCGCGTCTACCCATGCGTTGATCTGTTTCTTTGGGCATGATGTCCCCTCCTTTTTCCATTTGGTCGAATATCTAAAAATGGGTACCCAAAATAAGCCGGTTACTGCGCTATCCAGCAATCATCGGGCGGGTTGCCGCAGATTATTTTGAATTACTGGTGCAGCCAACCGTACAACTGTTGGCGCAAATGTCGCGGCAGGTCTTATAACAACCGCCGGCGCAGCCACCCGAACAGGACCCCTGACAACTGGCAGCCAGTGCTTTACCGGAAAGCTCCGACAGAGTCAATCCCAAAATGCCCAAGGTTGGGATAACCACTTTGGCGGCATTGACCATAAAACTGCGGCGGTCCATTTTGTCTTTCGGTTCGTTCATTGCCGGCGCCTCCTTATACTGTTTATAAATTGGCAGCAGTCCGATTTGTAATTAATTTCATTATACGCCGATCAAATCAGAAATACAGTGATTTTTTTGAAAAATCAGTTCAACATCTTTAACTGTATCTTACCTACTCTAACGTCATTATTCGGCAAAAGTAACATGTGATACTGGAAAATCTGCGCAAAAGATTGTAACAATACGACTAAACCTGCTGTTCACTCTCGCTCATGGCGTAGGTCTT
>CAYLSL010000175.1:0-3553 GCA_964386615.1 uncultured Veillonellaceae bacterium | reverse complement strand
AGAAAAAACTGTTGCTGGCAACGGACCATGTGCTGGTGTACACCAACGAAGCCCAGTACCTGCGCAATTTGATCCAGCGCGGCGAACTGGGTGAACTGCTCTACTGGGATTCGGTGCGGCTCAATCTGGGAGCGGTCCGCAATGATTACAACGTACTGTGGGATCTGGCGGTGCATGATGTTTCGCTGTTTTACCACGTCATTGGCCGCATGCCCAAAGAAGTTCTGGCGGTCGGTACCAGCCATGTGCAGGGTCATCCGGAAAGTATGGCCCAGCTGCACATGTTCTTTGACAATTCCTTTGTCGCCAAGGTGAATGTCAACTGGCTGTCACCGGTAAAGATGCGGCACGGCGTATTGGTCGGCACGCAAAAAAGCGCTTACTACAATGACCTGGAAGCTTCGGAAAAACTGCGCATTTATGACCGCTGCGTCACCTGCAGCGCCGAAGGCAAGACGGGCTACCATCTGGGCGATGTCTTGTCCCCGTTCATTCCGCCCGGCGATGCCCTGCGCAATGAAGTGAAACAACTGGTGGAAGCGATTCGCACCGGCAAAGCCCCCATAGCCGACGGAGATGCCGGACTGCAGGTGGTCAGAATATTAGAGGCGGCCGAGAAATCATTGCGCAGCGGCTCGCAAAAAGTTCCCGTATAAGGAGCGAAGCATGGATTATAATATGTTGATCGAGGAACACATTCGCACGATCGAAATGATGCGGACGGAATGCATGGAGGATATCAGCCGGTTTGCCGAAGCCTGCCGGACCGCGATTGCCTCCGGGCATACGATCTATTTGATGGGAAATGGCGGCAGCGCTTGCGACTGCCAACATTTTGCGGCAGAGCTCGTCGGTCGGTTCCAGAAAGAACGTCAGGCGATGGCAGCGGTGGCAATGACGACCGATACCTCGATTCTGACGGCTCTCGGCAATGATTATGGATTTGAGACGATCTTTTCGCGCCAGGTGGAAGCGCTGGTCCGTCCGGGCGATCTGGTGGTCGGTATTTCTACCTCCGGCAACAGTCCCAATATTTTGAAAGCGCTGGAAAAGGCCAATGAGCGGGGTGCTGTCACAGTTGGCCTGACCGGGCGCAACGGCGGTAAAATGAAGGCTGTTTGCGACATCTGCATCTGCATCCCGTCGGATGTCACCGCCCGTATCCAGGAAGCTCATCTGCTCGTCGAACATCTGGTCTGCCAGAGGATTGAAGAGTGACGAAAGTCGTTTTTCTCGACCGGGACGGCGTACTGAACGCCGATATCGGCTACCTGTGGCGTAAAGAAGATTTTAACTGGATTCCGGGAGCGCCGGAGGCGGTCCGTTTGTTCAATCAACGGGGCTGGCGGGTGGTTGTGGTGACCAACCAGAGCGGCGTTGCCCGCGGCTACTATCAGGAGTCGGATGTTCAGTTGCTGCATGACTGGATGAACGCGGAACTGGCAAAACACGACGCCCACATCGACAGGTTTTATTTCTGCCCGCACTATCCGCAAGGAGCGCAGGCAAAATATGCTGTGGAATGCGATTGCCGCAAACCACAGCCGGGCATGATCCTGCGCGGCCTGACCGAATGGCGGGGAGATCCTGCTGTTTCGTTCCTGATCGGTGACAAGGAATCTGACCTCGCAGCAGCGAACGCAGCGGGAATTGCCGGTTACCTGTTCACCGGATCCAATCTGCTCGATTTCGTCCTGAATACTATTCCTGAAATAGCAAATGATTAACGTGTTTGAGAGCCAGGTTGGATATTGTATTGGAAATAGCGGAGGTTAAGCGTTAGCGTCGGAGCGCTTCCAACACAATATCCAACTATCGCATGAATACTATTGATTTCGGAGGAGACAACTTGGACGCCAGTATCATCATTGCCACTTACAACCGCAAAGATTTGCTGGCAACCTGCCTGCGCTGCCTTGACGCACAAGACCATCCCAGTCGCAACTATGAAGTGATCGTAGTCGATGATGGATCTTCCGACGGCAGTGTCGAGATGGTCAAGGACTGGCCGGCCCGCTATAACTTGCGCTGCATTGCCGCCGGACACCAGGGACCGGGTCCGGCCCGCAACCTTGGTGTAACCAAGGCCACCGGCGACATCGTGATTTTTCTCGACAGCGATGCGTTTGCCTCCGCCAGTTTTGTTTCCGAGCATGTAAAAAGTCATCGCCAAGCCGGCAAGCCGGTGTTTGTCGACGGCCCCGCCGTATATGTCCGCGGTCAGGCGGCAATCGACAATCCGCCGCTTATTTCCCGGGAAATACGACTATTGGCTTTTTTAGACTTCTTTGGCGTACCGTTTGTCAGTGTCAACGTGTCCTGTCCACGCGAAGACTTCCTGCGGGTTGGCGGGTTTGATCCCCGTTTTGGCAAGGCGTACGGTTATGAAGATACCGAACTCGGAGTCAGGCTGCGTCAGGCCGGCCTGGGCAATGTCCGCAACCGCAGCGCGTATGTGCTGCATCACACCGACGGGACGCCCACACTGGAAAGTGAAATGAAGAAGCGGCGTGAATGCGGCAGCAATGGCGCTTTGTTTTACGAAAAATATCCACTGCCGGAAGTGAAGAAACTGATCAACTGGAACAGTCTGCACTGGGATGCCCGGTTTCAGAAACTGGGACTGACCGCTTGGGCGACTGTGCAACGGGCAGCCGAATGGAAACAGCAGGGGCATTTCCTGTATCCGGTTCTGCGTAAAGTGCTATTGACTCACCTTTATGCATCCGCCCTGCGACAAGGCTTGGCTGACGCCGGACTGTCCGTGGAAGGGTAAGGCTGATGGAGAACAACCTCTATATTTTGGCTAACTCGCCAGGTGAAATGTCTGGCTGGGTAGCGCCAGTAGTGGCACAGGTCCGTTTGCTCATGCCGGAAGCGCGGATTACGGTGGCGCTGATTCCCGACTGGTTCACCAGTGGCCGCGAACGCGATTTTGGCGAGCAGTTGCCGGTCGATCGGGTAATTGGCGTATTTCCTCTGATCCGCGAGTTGTGGCATCAGCGCAAAGTGCTTCGGCAACAGCAAAACCTGGTGCTGTTTCTTGGTGGAGACGCATTGTATGCCAAAGGATTGTCGCGTCTTTTGCAGTGCGCCGCAATGGCTTACATGCCGCGTGTGTATAGCCCGCAGAACTTCGCACGGATTTTTGTGCCGACATTGGTGGAAAAAGAACGGGCGATCCGCAAGGGGGCTGACCCAGAGAAAATCGTCGTGGCGCCGACGCTGGCCCTGGATAGTGTGATTCCGTCGGGAACGGCAGCAGAGATCAAGCAGCGGCTGGGTCTGCCGGATGGCGCAAAACCGGTGATTTCGCTAATGGCAGGCAGTCGGCCGTCCTATGTGGCGATGAGCCTGGATTTCATGTTGGACACAGCACAGCTGTTGTCGCAGGAGTATCCTACTGCACGGTTGCTTTTGCCGATTTCCCCGTTCATCGACAAAAGTATGGTGTTTGATGTATTGCAGCAACGCAAAATGCCGGTTGAAATGGAGGACGATGCAGGAATCCTCCGCACTGGCAATGCCGGAAAGATCCTGTTTGTCTTTACGC
>CAYLSL010000174.1:0-3554 GCA_964386615.1 uncultured Veillonellaceae bacterium | reverse complement strand
TGAAAGTGCCGGGCGTGAAAGCGAAAATTACCATGAGCCTCGGTGTTACAGAGTTCTTGCCTGATGATACAACCGATGCGGCGATCAAGCGGGCTGATGAAGCGATGTATATGGCAAAGCGCGCCGGCCGCAACCAGGTCGTCGTGATATAAGTGCTTGATTTTTTTGATCGATTTCGGTATGATGATTGCAGTCACGGTGATGCGGGAAACAGTAACCTGAACCGATCCTTACGGATCGTCAGCGAGCCGGAGAGGGTGGAAGCCCGGCAGGACAGGCGAACGGCATTCCCAAACCACGGGAGGAAACATCCGCCTCTGCGGATCGAGTAAAACCCGTAATAAAAACAAGGTGGACCCGACAAGGGTCAAGCAGGGTGGAACCGCGGGCAATTAAACCCGTCCCTGCAACGATTTCGTTGCAGAGACGGGTATTTTTATCTGCATTTATTAGTATGGAGGGAGAAGAGCAACATGACATTTCAGGAAATTATTCTTACGTTGCAGAAGTTTTGGGCAAATCAGAATTGCCTGATTCAGCAGCCTTATGACGTGGAGAAGGGGGCCGGCACGATGAATCCGGCGACGTTTTTACGCGCGCTGGGCCCGGAACCATGGAATGTGGCCTATGTCGAGCCGTCGCGTCGCCCCAATGACGGCCGCTATGGCGACAACCCCAATCGTTTGTTCCAGCATCATCAGTATCAGGTGATCATGAAACCATCGCCGCTGAATATCCAGGAGCTGTATCTGGAGAGCTTGGCGCAGCTCGGGATTAAAGCTGCCGAACACGACATCCGGTTTGTTGAAGATAACTGGGAATCGCCAACGCTCGGCGCCTGGGGACTTGGCTGGGAAGTCTGGCTGGATGGCATGGAAATTACTCAGTTTACTTATTTCCAGCAGGTCGGCAGTATTGACGTAAAACCGGTATCGGTAGAGATTACTTACGGCCTGGAACGCTTGTCGATGTACATTCAGGGCAAGGAAAACGTATTTGACATCGAGTGGGTCGATGGCATAACCTATGGTGATGTTTTTCACCGCAACGAAGTCGAACATTCTTTTTACAACTTTGAAATTGCCGATACCGAGATGTTGTTCCGTCTGTTCGACATGTATGAAAAGGAAGCGACCCGGGTTGTCGACATCGGCTATGTACTGCCGGCCTATGATTATGTGCTGAAATGTTCTCACACCTTCAACCTGCTGAATTCACGCGGCGCCATCAGCGTCAGCGAACGGACTGCGTTTATTGGTCGGGTGCGTAACCTGGCCCGGCTCTGTGCACAGGGATATCTGGATCAACGGGAAAAACTCGGCTATCCGCTGCTGAAGGGGGCGAAATAAGATGGCAAAAGATTTATTGTTTGAAATTGGCACCGAAGAAATCCCGGCCCGTTTCATGCCGGGGGCCTTGGCCCAGTTGGCGGAAAATGCCGCCAAGTCGTTGAATGAGGCGCGCATTGCCTATTCTGAATTAAAAACTTATGGCACCCCCCGCCGCCTGGCGTTACTTGTTACAAATGTTGCCGAGATGCAGGCCGACCAGGTGACGCGCAAAAAGGGCCCGTCAGCCAAGGTTGCCTTTGATGCAGCCGGACAACCGTCCAAGGCGCTGGAGGGGTTTGCCCGCAGTGCTGGCGTTGCGGTTGCTGATCTGGTCAATGAAGAGGGATACCTGTATGCGGTACTGCAGGAAACCGGCAAACCGGTGGCGGAGTTGCTGCCTGCCCTGTTGCTGCAGTTGGTGGAAACACAAAATTTCCCCAAGAATATGCGCTGGGGTAATCTGGACTTCAAATTTGTCCGGCCGATTCACTGGCTTGTTGCTTTATACGGACCGGACATCGTGCCAATTTCTGTGGCAGGCATTACTGCCGGCAATGTAAGTAAGGGCCACCGGATTCTTGGTTCTGATCGGATTGAAATTGCCAGCGCCGCCGAATACCAGGCTAAAATGGCTGCGAACTATGTAATTGTTGATCAGGACGAGCGCCGCGAATTGATCCGCCGACAGGTGGAAGCGATTGCGGTTGAGCAGGGCGGTACGGCGACAATTGATGACGAATTGCTGGAAGAAGTGCTGTATTTGGTGGAATATCCTACGGCTCTGTGTGGCAGTTTTGAAGCGAAGTATCTTGAACTGCCGTCGGAAGCAATCATCACCCCGATGCGCGAACACCAGCGATATTTCCCGGTTTTCAGCAAAGATGGTCGTTTGCAGCCCGTTTTCATCACGGTGCGCAATGGGGGAACCGAACATCTCGACAATGTTCGTCATGGTAATGAGCGGGTGCTCAGGGCCCGATTGGCCGATGCCAGGTTCTTTTTTGAGGAAGACCGCAAACATCCGCTGGGCGATCGGGTCGAAAAACTGAAAACCATTGTGTTTCAGGAAGGACTCGGCACGATGTACGACAAAGTGCAGCGGTTGCGTAAACTTTCCCTGCTGATTGGCAAGATGATGGGGCTCGATGAAGCGCAGCTCAAAGAAGTCGACCGGGCGGCCGAACTTGCCAAAGCGGATCTGGTCACCGGCATGGTCTGTGAATTTACAGAACTACAAGGCGTGATGGGCCGTGAGTATGCCAAACTTTCCGGTGAATCAGATGCTGTTGCGGAAGCGATTTTCGAACATTATCTGCCGCGATTTGCCGGCGATATCCTGCCGCAGACTCCGGCGGGCCGTGCAGTGGCGATCGCGGACAAGATCGACAATATCGTGACGACCTTCAGCCGCGGTAAAATCCCGACCGGTTCGCAGGACCCTTACGCATTGCGGCGGCAAGCGCTGGGGATTGTCAATATCGAAATCGATGGCAAACTCTCCTTGTCGACAGTCCATATCGTATTGGCGGCTCTGGATCTCGTAGGAATCCAAGACGAAGAAAAACGGATCCATATCATCACCGCGATGAATGAGTTTTTCAAACAGCGGCTGAATGTGAAGAATGTACTCGGCGACGCAGGGGTTCGGCACGATGTGATCGAAGCCGTATTAAGCGCCGGCAATAACAATGTATACCAAGTTTGGCTACGGGCCAACGCGATCATGACGCCGGCCGGCATGTCGGCAATGGAAAAAGCGGTGGAAGGATTTACCCGGGCGGCGAATCTGGCGAAAAAGAGCGAATCTGATTCGACAGCGCCGGGCGTTGCCGGTGAATCTGTCGCGCAGATTTGGCAACACGCCAAAGAACTGGCGGCTGCCGAATCGATCAGCCTCGATGAGGCAATGATCCGGTTTGTCACTCTGTATCGCAAACAGGAAGCTGACCAGGTTGACGGAAATCTGTTTGAGGTCGCTGAAGAGAAAGCGCTTTATGCCGCCTATCAAAGCGCCAGAAAGCGAATCGACGCGCTGACTGCTGAGCACGACTATGTTGGTGTTTTGCAAGTGGTCGCAGAAATCTCCGCGCCTGTCGATGCATTTTTCTCCGCGGTCATGGTTATGGTGGATGACCTGTCAGTCCGCAACAATCGTTTGGCATTGTTACGGGCGATTACCGGCCTTACGGCAGGCATCGTTGATTTGAGCAAGATCGTGCCGGC
>CAYLSL010000173.1:0-3566 GCA_964386615.1 uncultured Veillonellaceae bacterium | reverse complement strand
GCACGCTCCGCTCCGGCCGGAATCGTGGGGTACAGGCGATATGGTCCGCCGGCGCCAATGACTTGTCCAATCGCTCTTTTGGCAGGATCCCATAGGTTCCACTCGCCGCTTCTCATCGTGCTGTAGCCTTCGATCCAAAATCCGGCGCCGCTGACGTTGCAGTTTACAGCGGTGATGGTGGCACTGGCCGGAAGGGAAAAAGGCTCAGCTTGCAAAACAGCGGATCGACCTGGAACTCCTTTAATCTGGGTCCCGGAAGCTGTCAATGAACCAGCCAGGGCAACCAGGGGCAGGGATGCGACCAGTAGCATCACGACCAGAGAACAGAGCAACATCTTTTTCGACATGTTTTCCCCTCCTTCTTCTATTGGGCAAACCGTAGCCCATGGATTTGATATTTTAAAGAATAGCCCATTTTTGTATTGGCCAGCTCTACCTTCACTTTTCCTTTTTGCCAGGGCACACTCCATTCTGCCATCTGATAGGTCGCATTCGCAGGCTGTTGTTTGGTTGGTGGACCAAACTGTTCTTTAAGCTTTTCCAACTGCGTTGCAAAGTGTGTTTGTCGCTCAGCTGCCGAGTCAATTGAAAAATCGGCACTGATCAAATACAGGGACATGGGGTCGGAAGAATTCTGGTCAAAAATCAGCGTAATATTCGATTTTACGCCAGCAATATCCCCCTTATATCGCTGCGTCCATGTCGGAACCAGATCCGGATCGGGAACCCGGGCCGAAAATGCTAAATTCCAGTTATTATTTGCAGCAACAGTTGCCGCTTCATCCAGAGAAAATTCCCATTTTAAACCGAAGGCGCCGTCACAGATGGGGGTGCTTGCCGCAACGCCAGAAGAAACGAATAAACAACAACAGCACAAGAGCAGTAGCAAAATGTTCTTTTTCATCGGGCGCCTCCTCTATTGCATCATTGCTTCAATGATTTGTTTCGCTTGCGCCGGGTCGATTCTCTCGATGCGTGTCACTTCATACCATGTAGTTCCTTTGGTAGCTTGGGGCCCTTTCAGTGATACGATTTTGATCAGACCAACGCCTGGTGCGAGGTAATGGCGCTCAATGCCAGTTCCTCCGGCATACACGTCGTATTCCACCATAATGCAGCCTTCAAACATGCCGGCAGCAGTTTCGACAGTCAAATTTGTTTCCATGATTTCGCGGCGGTTGCCCCAAGATGCCTTCCAATTGGCGCCGACTTCAGGATGCTGGGGTAACCAGAGGAACCGTTCATGCTTCCGATTGCTGACTAGTGGCACTTTTTCAATGCCTGCCGCTGTTGCGGCATAGCGCCAGACTGTCCGGTCTTTCGCCGCATTGATTGGTGGCTTCTTGTGTTCGGAGTAAGTCAGCGCTTCTTCGGCATAAGTCACCAGCGTTTCCCCACTTAGCCTCGCAGTTACCAGTGAGCTGTCAAACCGGGTTCCGTCGCTGCCAAGAATTCCCGTGACGGTAATACGTAAGCCAGGCTGGGGCAAAAAGGTTTCGGCCTGCAGGGCAGCCGCCGAAACGGGTATACTGCATGATGTGACCAACAACAAAACAATGTAAAGACCCCATTTTTTCAATTTCTCCATAGTACACCTCCTTGAGTTTGGTTAATCAACCTACAAACCGCGCTTCGTCAAACGGCAGCGGATCACTGCCGATGTATTTTTGCATAATTTTATAAGTAGTCCAGCATCCGGCTACGATGGAAGCTAACGTAAGAAAAAGTGCAAGAAGCGCAGCACCTTTGCCGCAATTCCCCTACTTGATTTTTACAAGATTGTATTTCTACCTTTGCAAATCTTTTCCTTTATTTTGTGCTTGATAATAAACAGAATTTGCAGGAAATTTTGCATCATTCATCGAACAGGCAAAACCAGCTTTTAAGCGAATCGATTCCATCCGTTTGGGGTGCTTTCCCCCCTCCAGTTCATTGATTAAGTTAATTGAATAAGTTAGGGGCAAGCTGCTTGCCCACCCCCCGGTAACCTGCTTGCCCACCCCTGATAACCTGCTTGCCATCTCGGGGAAAGCTGCTTGCCCTGCTGGAAAAATGGATGAAACAATAGTCCTCTTGTTCCCCGCCAAAAGTCGTAATCAAAGCAAAAAGAGCAGGCGCGCCTGCTCTTTTCTTGCCGGATTGCAAAGTAATTTATTGTTCACTGGGCAGGGTTATTCACACGTCCCATAAACAGGATCGAACCGGTATCATTGTGTCGGATCAGGAACAGGAACGGTTGGTCCGCCTTGAACACCGGCTTGTGCAACACGGCTTTCACGCCCATGACGACAGCAGTAGCCGCCGCCGCTTCACTGCCCTCTTCGTTCACTTCGATGATCGCTTTGTGGATCACCTTGGTGATATACAGGTCTTTCTGCCCCGACATGCCTGAGAAATCGGCCGGCGGCAGCGCAAAGGCATCGACCATGCCCATATCGGACAACAGCTCTTTTAGTTCATATTGGGTTTCAAACTTGAACTTGGGCAGATAAATATCCACTTCCCGTTCACGTACCTGACCCGTCCATTCGGCCAGACGCGCCGCATCAAGTTTGGCGTTCAGATCATTCATGTTGGTTTTGGGCAGCAACAAAACCATCGACAATTCTTTGCCGACGTAGGGAAGCTCCAGCACTTTCACATCGTCATTCTCGGCAAACAGAAAGTCACCGTTTTGACGCATCATCGGCACATTGACGGTTTTTTCAACGCTAACATGGAACGGCATCGGTTTGGTCAGATCCGGCTTGAACTTGACCGCCCAATCGCCTTTGAAATAGATGGCGTTGGTCAGCACCAACCGGGTCAGTTCGGTCAAGGACCCCTGCGCCAACAAGTCTTTGATCTTGTTGGCGGTTTTTTGCTCAACCCAGCTATTGATCGTCTGGCGGCTCGCTTCAGTAGCACCGGCAAAATCGACCGTATTGAAGCCGCCGTCATAATGTTTTTTCACCAATTCGAGAAATTCCGGTTGGAACGCATAGCCCTGCTGTCCCCAGAGGGCGTTGGAGATTTCCAGTCGGTAGTTTTTGTTGTCCGGCTTCAGTGCCGCGGCTAATGCGCCAAAAGCCGCGTGCTGGTCAGCAGCCGGCAGTTTGAACCGCAGCGTATCGGCCATTTGTTTTGCCGTATTATCCCGCGCACCGGCATAGGTCATCGACAATGCAGTCGAGATGCTAAGCGGCGAAAAGAATATATTGCCGGCTTCGCCTGACACACCGACCTTTTTATACATTTCTACGGCAAACTCCGAGTTTCCGTAAACCAGTATCCGCAGATTCGGGTTGTCTTTTTGCGGAATTCCGGCAGCCACGCCGGCCATACCGCCCCATACGCATTGGATCAGCAGGAACATTCCCGCAAGGAGTCCGGCCGTCAGCTTGTGTCTCATTATAAACATCCTCCCCAAAAAATACTTTCATCTGATTAAACGCAGAGATGGTGTTTTGGTAACGCGGGCAACTAATATTCTTGCAATCATGTAAAGCCAACAACATTTTTTTGCCGTCAACTTTGCTATATTGTATAGCAGCAGTGTCGCTCAGCGATACTAATGTCCGAAAACA
>CAYLSL010000172.1:0-3567 GCA_964386615.1 uncultured Veillonellaceae bacterium | reverse complement strand
GGGTGCAACGCTAGGGAAACGTAAGCAGGAATTGCGGTTTGTGACGTAGAACGAACTAGTTTATGATTAAAACACGCGTGTTTCAGCACACCATAACCTGGGTGTTCACGGTTGCCATTTTGGCATTCGCTGTTCACCCTTGCAATTTTTCTTGGGCAGCTTCAGCAGATCCGAAGACGATCAAGGTTGTGATGGATGACAATTATCCGCCCTATGTTTTTCGGGACAACGAGGGGCAGCTAGGTGGTATTCTGGTCGATCAGTGGGCATTGTGGGAAAAAAAGACTGGGGTGAAAGTGCAACTGACTGCAAAGAATTGGGCCGATGCTCAGCTTGAAATGCAGGAAGGAAAGCACGATGTCATCGACACAATTTTTCAGAATCCGACCCGTGAAGCGCTGTACGACTTTTCCAAACCTTATGTCCGATTGGATGCAGTAATATTCTTTAACAAAAACTTGCCAGGGATTAAAGATTTGTCTTCGCTCAAAGGGTTCAACGTGGGTGTTAAGCAGGGCGGACATTCAACCACCGTGCTAAAGCAGGCGGGGATTAGTGGAATTGTTGAATTTTCAAGTTATGAAGCAATGGTGTTGGCGGCGAGAGATCATAACTTGCTGATTTTTATTATGGAGAAACCGCCGGGTCTTTATTTTCTTTTCAAACACGGACTAACGGATCAACTCCGGATGTCTGAACCATTATATTCGGGCGAATTTCGTCGGGCAGTGAAAAAAGGCGATCTTGCCACCTTGCGATTGGTTGAAGAAGGTTTTGCCAAAGTCAGTAATTCCGAGTATGATGCGATTCAGCGAAAATGGTTTGGCGATGCGCCGGGTAAAACGGTTTTCGATTATAAGATATTGATGGGGGTTCTAGGAGTTGCGGGGGTGGTGGCGGCTGTTCTGATTGGCTGGAACTGGACCCTGCGCCGAACGGTGCGGCGAAAAACAGCGGAATTGATGAGTAGTGAGAAAAAATTTCGGGAATTGCTGTTAAATCTGGCGATGGGTGTCATTGTTCATGATGCGACAGGAAAACCTTTATTGTGGAATGTTGCTGCGTTACGAGAACTGGGACTTACTGAACGCCAACTGACAGGCCGGGACCCACTGCCACCAGGCAGGGAATATATTTCTTCTGTAGGGAATTTTTTGACAAGTTCGCTTTTTCCTGTTCAGATTGTGTTGACTACTGGAGAAGCTTTACGGGAATATAGTATGGGGCTGCGGCAGGCAGGAATGAGCGAAAAATGGTTCCAGGTAGATGCTTTCCCCGATTACGACGATAAGGGACATATTGAACAAGTTGTGGTGACATTCTTTGATGTGACGACACGGCGGGAAACGGAGCAGCGCCTGACCTACATCAGTTTTCATGATGCGCTGACCGGGGTATATAATCGCGCCTACTTCGAAGAAGAATTGCAACGATTGGAACATCGCAGGAGTGGTGCAGTGGCGATTGCTATTGTTGATGTGGATGGATTGAAACAAGTTAATGATACTTGGGGGCACAGCAAAGGAGACGAATTGCTGATTAAGGCAGCCAAAATCCTGCGACATGCTGTCAGACAGGAAGACGTGGTGGCGCGTATCGGTGGTGATGAGTTTGCCATTATCCTGAAAAATACCGAGGAGATGGCGGTAAACATCATTTTTGATCGCTTGAAACAGGCATTAGCATTAGAAAAAACGAAAGCGGAAGAACTGGCGCCGCTGAGTCTGTCTTTTGGCTACGCATTTGCTGCAGGGCCGGAGACTTCGACGGTTGAATTATATAAGACTGCCGATAATTTGATGTATCAGGCCAAAGCACGTCGTTATGCCGAACGCAAGGAGACAGGGCGATAAGGGACGCATGATTGCCGGTTACGGTAAAAATAAACAATATTGGATTTATCATTTAAAAGGGATGTCTCAAATCTGGTTTATCCAGGTTGAAACATCCCTTTGACGTTGGGTGAAATAAAACTGTTGCGATTAGTAAGGATTAGCCAAGAATTGCCTTAAGGTCTTGCTCCGGTGTAGTGATTGGCATTAAGTTGAGCTTGTCATGCAGAACCTGGAATACGGCTGGCGTAAGGAATGCTGGCGCCGATGGACCGATCCGGATGTTGCGGACACCGAGGAACAGCAGGCTGAGCAGGATGCAGACCGCTTTTTGCTCATACCAGGATAGTACCAATGAAAGGGGCAGACCGTTGACGTCGGTTTTGAAAGCATCCGCCAGTGCCAGTGCGATTTTGACCGCAGAGTATGCGTCATTGCACTGCCCGATATCAAGCAGGCGAGGAATGCCTTCGATGTCGCCGAACTCCAGTTTGTTGAAGCGGTATTTGCCGCAGGCCAAGGTCAGGATGACACAGTCCTTTGGTACCTGGGTTGCCAGATCGGTGTAGTAGTTGCGGCCGCTCTTGGCTCCATCGCAGCCGCCGATCAGGAAGAAGTGGCGGATCTTGCCGGCCTGGACCAGTTCGATAACTTTCGGTGCTGCGCCAAGCACGGCATTGCGGCCGAAACCGACCAGAATCGTTTTTTCCGGTTCGGTTTCCGGGAAACCAGGTGACGCCAGCGCGGCATCAATCACCGGCTTGAAGTTGCGGTCGGCAATATGGACGACTCCGGGCCAGGCAACCAGGCCGCAGGTAAAGATGCGTGATTTGTACGATTCAGCCGGTTTCTGGATGCAGTTGGTGGTCATCAGAATCGCGCCGGGGAAGGCGGCGAATTCCTTCTGCTGGTCTTGCCAGGCCCCACCGTAGTTGCCGACGAAGTGACCATATTTTTTCAGTCCGGGATAACCATGGGTCGGCAACATTTCACCGTGGGTATAGATGTTGATGCCGGTTCCTTCAGTCTGTTTCAGCAATTCTTCGAGGTCTTTCAGGTCGTGGCCTGAAACCAGAATAGCTTTACCCTTGATTGCATTGATTCGGACCGGTGTCGGTACTGGGTGCCCATAAGTACCGGTGTTGGCTTCATCAAGAATTTCCATAACCCGAATGTTGATTTCACCGCAGCGCAGTGCCATGCCGAGCAGCGCATCCACACCGAGGTCCGGCTGGGTCAAAAAGTCGAGCGCCTCATGGAAGAAGGCATTGACTTTGGAATCAACAATGCCGAGGACACGGGCGTGGTCAGCATAAGCAGCCATCCCTTTGAGCCCGAACAAAATCAGGTTTTCCAGACCGACCAAATCGGCGCCTCGTACTGCAAGCTCTTTGCTGAGGACCAGTTCTTCGCCTTGCGCGACCAACCCGTCCAGATCGGCAGCAGGTTGCCAGACTGCAGGACCGGTCAGTTTTTCCGGGGCGGTGCCAGCTTTTAGTGCTGCCGCTTCATAGAGGGCTTTGGCCGTGTTGCGGACAGCGACGCCTTCGCGAAGGATCTGCTCCAGACGCACCGGGTCGAAATTCACGTTGGTGATGGTGGTAAACAGGGACTCGATGACAAACTTGTCGACAGCACCGTCCTGGGCGCCGAGCGCACCGGCGCGGCGGGCATACATCGACACCCCTTTGGTCAAATGGACCAGCAGGTCCTGCAGGGCGGCGGTTTTCGGGTC
>CAYLSL010000171.1:0-3580 GCA_964386615.1 uncultured Veillonellaceae bacterium | reverse complement strand
CATGGATGTCGGCTTTCAGATCGGTGAAGACCCGGGCCAGTGTGAGCAGCATCGCTGTATGGGCGTCGTGGCCGCAGGCATGGCATTTGCCCGGAACAGTCGATTTGTAAGGTTTATCGATTTCATCTTGAATCGGCAGGGCATCGATGTCGGCGCGAAGAGCGACCATTTTGCCGGGATGTGCTCCCTGCAGGTCGGCAATGACGCCGGTGTCAGCGATTTTTTTCGGTGACAGGCCGAGAGCTTTCAATTCTTCGATAATTCTCGCCTGGGTGGCAAACTCTTCGCCGCCAATCTCCGGATTGGCGTGGAAATGGCGACGCAGGGCGATGACTGCGTCCCGGTGACGTAAGACGGATTCCTTGATTTTGTCCATGTTACTAACCCCTTTATTATTCAGATATTAAAATTAATTCGCCTTCTTTTTCGCTTATCCTGCGTTTTCGGCGCAAAGATTGCATTTCGCGCGAGAACCTTGACAAAGCGGCTGAGTTTGGTATCGTAATAGTAAACCGGGACTAGCGCATCGGGGAGGAGAACTATGGATAAACAGTGCGCCCCTATCTTGATTCGCACCCGCCGGCCGGGCGATGCCGGCTACATTGTGTATCGGCATGGTGTGTTGTATGAGCGTGAGTATGAACTGGACCAGGTATTTGAAAAATATGTACTGGCCGGATTATTAGCTTTTTTGGAAAACCCTGCCGGCGGCGAGATCTGGGTAGCGGAGGCGGGGGACCGCATTGCCGGATTTATTGCCCTGGTCAGAATCAATCCGCAGACGGCGCAATTGCGCTGGTTTCTGATTGAACCCGAATTCCGGGGCTTAGGGCTGGGACAGCGGTTAATGGATACGCTGATGGAGTTTTGCCGGCAACAGAACTATCAGCATATTTTTCTCTGGACGTTCCAGGGGCTCGATGCTGCAAGGCATCTGTACGAACAATACGGTTTCCGGCTTACGGAAGAAAAACCGAACAACACCTGGAAAAATCAATTGACGGAACAACGCTGGGACCTGAATCTCGCTGAAAAATAAAGGAGCTCTGGATAATATCCAGAGCTCCTTTTTGACAGGTCGTCTCCCGGGTCAGCGCCGCGGTGTGGTTGCAGCCCGTTTGACCCAATATAATCCCAGCATGGCCACGGCGCCGCCAACCAGCTGCAAAAAACTGATCTGTTCGCCGATCGTGAAATAGGCGATGGCAATGCTGGCCGGCGGTACAAGATACATGTAGACCATGACCTGGTTGGCGCCCAGTCGTTCTATGCCCAGGTACCAGACCAACAGCGAGAATACCGTGACCGGAATTGCCGCGAAAAAGATGGCGAACCAGGCGAGCCCGCTGAAGGATTGCCAATCCATTGTCAAAAGTTCCGCGCCGCTGAACAGCAACAGGCCGACTGTTCCCGGCACTGCCGACCAGGCGGTTACCCAGAGTCCGGAGTAAGTCTTGAGCAGAGGGGTAACCATGATCGGATAAAATCCCCAAAGAAAGCTGGCTAACAGTGCCAGGCCGTCACCGGTCAGGCTGGAAGCGGCTGCGCCGGACTGGTTTGGTCCGTAACGCAATACCAGTATCAAACCGCCAAACGCGAGCAGGCAGCCGCTGATTACTGCGCGCTTCAGTTTTTCCTGCCCGGTTGCTGCGCCCAGCAAGACGGTGAATATGGGCGAAACTCCCATCATCAGGGCCAGATTGGTGACAGAAGTGTATTTCAATGCCGCGATAAAAATGGTCTGATAAAAGGCAACGCCAACCAATCCAATGCCAATCAGGCGCACTAATGCCGAGCGGTCAAAAGCCCAGCTGCCTTCACGCCACTTCAGCACCAGCAACATCAGCGGGGTTGCCAGTGAAAACCGCAATGCCGTGTAAACACCGGGCGACATTTCACGCATGGCCAGTTTACCGATCGTTTGGTTGGCGGCCCAGATCAGGACTACGGTCAGTAACATCAGTTCGAGCAAGATACGTCTATTGCTAAACATAATAACAGTTTACCACAACCGGGACAGCTCGTCCCAATGCGCGTTGATCAATGCTGCCATCAATTTTTTGCCGGCAATGTCATAGTGCAGGCCGTCAGTGGCCAGGTTGGCAGGCAATAGTCCCTGGGGATCGGCGAAATACGGATACAAGTCGACATGATAAGGTTGTTCGCGGATCCAGTCATTGACTGCGAACAGCGATTCCTGCCAGTTTGGTGCAGTGTTTTCATGGAAAGCGCGGGCAATCGCGGCCGGATTGATTGGAGGCAGCGTCAGAAAGATCGGCCGGATTCCATTCTGCAGACATTTGTCACGGATGGCGGACAAGTCGCGGATCAGATTTTGGCCAGGAACACCGGCGCGGATACTATTGGCGCCAGTCATGATAATCAGGTGTTTGGGCCGGAACGGCAATACGTCGCGCTCAAAACGTTCCAGGGAAGTTTCGGCGGTATCACTGCTGTGTCCAAGATTGTAAGTCGGAAACTTGAGGTAACTTTGATAGCTATATTCCCAGTCGGACGGTGAATAGGAAACGGCGCCGCCGCCATGGGTGATGCTGTCGCCGAACGTGGCGACCTGCGAGGCTTTAGCCCGATCAACATCGAAAGAAGCGGCGGCAGACCACACCCCCACGGGCTCGCCGTTTGGTCCCAGCCCTCGAACCCGATAGTAATAGCGGCCGTTTTCCGAACGGGGCAGTTCATCATACAGACTGAATCCTTTGCTGCGGCCATGCCAAACCCGGAAACGGGAAGGGGCGGCCGAGTTGGGGTTTTCGGGAGGGACCCGAGTCAATTCGACTTCATAGGAGTCGGCGCCTTGAATCGGTATCCATTCATATACCGGATACAATAATGGAACCGCATTCTGCGCTTTATAATCGGAGATGATCAGCGGTCGAAGCAGTTGGTTTTCTACAGTGAACGCAGAGATTGAACCGGTATCGGAAAAGACGCCCAGAGGATTGCCGCTCAAATCGAGTGCCCGTACTCGCCAATAGACCGGTTGTCGCTGAAAAAAGCGGGGATGGGGGTGAAACCCGCGGACAAAAACTGCACGGGATGAGTAAATCTGATATTTTGACGGCAGGATGCCGCGGGGATTTTCCGGGGGATCACTGAGGAATTCGATTTCATGGTAGACGGCGCCGGGAACGGTTGTCCAGGTCAAGATCGGTCCGTTTTTGAGACGGATCGGCGATACAACTGCTGGAGTTGAAACCGGATGTGAAGCTGCGGTCAGATCTGCCAACAGAGCAGGTTCTGACCAGTTTCCGAGCTGACGGTTCAACAAACCGCGGGCACTGATCCGCCAGATGGTGGGAAAGGGGTAATCTTTGGCGATTGCCAGCGGATTCTGCCCAAGTAAATACTTTTTCAGCGGTTGCCGGGGCTGTCTGAACTCATTGTCGCCGGTTAACCCGGCCGCAAACACTTCCGCCTGGTAGAGCGGCCAGAGCGGCAGCCGGGTCCAGACGAGAGTCGCCTTATCCGGGGATAAAATGAAGGAAACCGCAGGTTGAAACGAGCGGAAGGCAAAGAGGGCGATGGTTTCAAGCACCAACATAAGACAGAATAACGTTGT
>CAYLSL010000170.1:0-3623 GCA_964386615.1 uncultured Veillonellaceae bacterium | reverse complement strand
TTGAGGAAGTCAAAGGACGTCCGTTGTATCTGATTCGGGAGGATCTGCAAAAAAAATAGCTGATTTTTGACTGATGACGGCAGGACTTTTTGCCGATATAACGAATAGTATATCTCATGAGCTTTTACTTAGCCGAATCCAGCTCAGGTACGGGGGAACCATTTTTTGGGGTGAAACTCGGGTCACCGAGTAGGGCGCCTTCAGCCCTAACCCGTCAGCTAACCCCGGAGGCAACAGAGAGGAGCGCTGTATTTGCGCAGTATTCGTGTTGTATTGTTGGTTGTCTTGACCCTGACTTTCCTGTTGGCGACAGTGAGCGCCGCCCCGAAAGTCGAAACTCCGAACAGCGATGTTCCCGAACCGTTGCAGGTAGGTGACCGTGGCGACGAAGTGCAGCTCCTGCAGGAAAAACTGTCTCAGATGGGTTACGTGGTTGGTTCCATGGATGGAGTTTATGGCGAAGTGACGGCCGAAGCTGTCAAAATGCTGCAACGCGACAAAAAAATGCCGGTGGACGGCAAAGTAAGCCCGGAATTGTTCAAACTCATGGTCGGACGCGATCTGCCTGTCAGTCGCGGCGCCCCGGTCGCAACAGTCCGGCGGTTGATTCAGACGAGCTTTCAGTACATCGGTGTGCCTTACTGGTTTGGCGGCAATACGCCGCGCGGTTTTGACTGCTCGGGTTTCACCCGTTATGTTTTTGCCAATGTCGGCATTAATCTGCCGCGCATGGCGGACGGGCAGTATGGCATCGGTCGTCCGGTTTCCTCGGATCGGCTGCAACCAGGCGATTTGGTATTCTTTGAAACGTATGAACCAGGTCCTTCCCATGTTGGTATTTATACCGGCAACGGCCAGTTCATCAGTGCGACTTCGAGCCGCGGCGTCGTAGTGGCCGACTTGTTTGGCCATTATTGGGGCGAGCGGTATCTGGGAGCCCGGCGGGTCTTATAGCAGGGAAACAGGTAAAGGACCGCAGTTTTGCGGTCCTTTTTCACTTTTGGCGTGATTTAGGGTTGAGGAGGGTGTCGGAGATGACGGAAACAAGACAAAAAGCCTGGGCTGAACTGCGCAAGCACGTTACGAGCGAGGTGCTGCTGAAGCATTGCCTGGCAGTCGAAATTGCCATGCGGGCCTACGCAGAAAAATTTGGCGAGGATGTTGAATACTGGGGCAGCGTCGGTTTGCTGCACGATGTCGATTTTGAAAAATTTCCCCACGAACACCCGCAGCATGCCCGCGAGATCTTAGCGGCCGCCGGCTATGACGATGTGTTCGTCACCAATGTGGAGTCGCATTGCCGGAGCTGGGAAAGTCAGCGCAGTCTGCTGCAAAAGACATTGCTGGCCGTGGATGAGATGACAGGCTTCATTATTGCCTGCGCCCTGGTGCGGCCGGACCGCAGCCTGGAAAACCTGGAAGTGAAATCGGTGATGAAAAAAATCAAGGATAAAGCGTTTGCCCGGGCCGTCAATCGGGAAACGTTGACCAATGGGGCGTTGGAAATGAACGTGGATTTTGCCGAACATGTGGCGTTCCTTACCCAGGCTCTGGCAGCGGCGGTCAAGCATCCCGACTATCAGGAAGTGCCGCTGATCTAGTCAACCCAGAATATCAAAAAGCTTCCTGCTCCATTTCCGGTGCAGGAAGCTTTTTTATTCGTGGAACAGCTCATCCCAGTTGTAGTATAACAACGTCAATCCGATGAGAATAATGATGCCGGTATCGCCGATATAAGGTTCCACCCTTGTCCCTCCCGCCAGATTGATTCAACGCTACAACATATTATAGAACATTTTGCCGCTGGTTGGGTAGGGGACACAAGCAGGAGTTTTCGCTTTAGTCGTTGAAAAGATAAGAAAACCCCACAGCGGGAGGAAATAGCATGCAGCAACGCAAGCGCCTCGGTGAAATCCTGATCGAGTCAGGTAAAATATCCCAGGAACAACTGGATAAGCCTTGCTGATCCATAAACGTACTGGTGACCGGTTGGGGCAGGTACTGATTGACCAGGGATTTATTACGGAAACCGGCTTGCTCAGAGTACTGGAACACAGTCTGGGGATTCCGCTCGTTGACCTTTCGACCCTCGTACCGGAAAAAGACGCAGTTCGCTTGGTTCCAATGTCGCTGGCGGAGCGGCATGGCGTGATTCCGATTCGTAAAAAAGGCAACCGCCTGATGGTGGCAATGGTCGACCCGACCAATTTTTTTGCCATTGATGACCTGCGGATGGTCACCCAGAGTGAAATCGAACCGGCACTGGCGGTTGAAGCCGATATTCAACGCGCCATCGACCAATATTATGGCGTTTCCGATCTGGTAGAAAAATCGGTCAGCCAGATCCAAAAAGATGAATATTCGTTTACAGCCGAAATAGAAACGTCCGAAGACGCTCCGGTCATCAATATCGTAAACTCGCTGATCAGTCAGGCAATCAAGACCGGCGCCAGCGACATCCATCTGGAACCACAGGAAAAAGGGCTGCGGGTCCGCTTTCGGGTGGATGGTGTACTGCGGGAAATGACTTCGTTTCCCAAACATACGCAGGGCGCAATTGTATCGCGGGTCAAGATCATCAGCAGTATGGATATTGCCGAAAAACGCGCGCCGCAGGACGGGCGGATTCAGGTGCAGGAAGCAGGACGACCGGTGGATATCCGGGTTTCTTCGCTGCCCACCATTTACGGTGAAAAAATAGTGATGCGGATTCTGGACCAGAAGGCGAGTATTCTGGAGATTGATTCCTTGGGTTTTTCGGCCGATAACCTGCGCAAATTTCACAAAATGTACAAGCACACCTATGGCATGATTCTGGTCACCGGTCCGACCGGTTCCGGCAAAACGACAACCTTGTATTCGATGCTGACCGAGCTGAATTCGCCGACCCAGAATATCATCACGATCGAAGATCCGGTGGAATACAGGCTGGCCGGGATTAATCAGGTACAGGTCAGCAACAAGGCGGGGATGACCTTTGCCACCGGTCTGCGCTCGATTTTGCGTCAAGATCCCAATATTATCATGGTCGGCGAGATCCGTGATAAAGAAACGGCCGAAATTGCGATCCGGGCGGCACTGACCGGTCATTTGGTCCTCAGCACGCTGCACACCAATGATGCGGCTGGCGCCGTGACCCGACTGATCGATATGGGAATCGAACCATTCCTGGTAGCGTCGGCGGTAATCGGTTGCGTGGCCCAACGCCTGGTACGCAAAATTTGCCCGGAATGCCGACAACCCTATGTCCCGTTTCCCGATTCGCCGGAATGCCTGATGCTGCCCGATAATCCGGAAGCCTGCGCCCTGCTTTATCATGGAACCGGCTGTATCCACTGCGGCAATACCGGTTACCGGGGGCGGTTGGCAGTGCATGAAGTGATGCCGATGTCGCCGGCGCTGCGCGAACTGGTGGTCCGGCGCGCCTCGACCAGCGACCTGACCAAGCAGGCGATTGCAGAAGGCATGCAGACGATCCAGCAGGATGGCATGAGCAAAGTGCTGGACGGGCGAACCAGTTTGAAAGAAATGTTGCGGGTGACCTATGACGATAGCAAGGAAGGCTAGTACAGCCGATTATTGCGGAAAGGAAGCGTGACAAGATGGATATGGAGTCGCTGCTG
>CAYLSL010000169.1:0-3657 GCA_964386615.1 uncultured Veillonellaceae bacterium | reverse complement strand
TCGCCGGCAATGAAAATCGGATCGTAGCCTTTTTTGTCGGCCAGCAACATTTTCAGCACGACAGTTTTGCCGCCCTCGGCAGTTTGCGGATAATCCTTCTTGTAGGTGTCCTGATAAATATCATTGACTTTTTCCAGCCGCATGCCGATTACGTTAGTGCGCGGCAGCTTATAACCATACTTGGGATTGGAGGCAAATACGCCAACGACATCTTCCAGTGATGCAGTACAGATGTAAACGTCAATTCCGTTATCACGGAAGGTATGCATTAAATCAGCAATTTCTTCTGTTAAACGCAAACCGGTCCAACGGGATACTCCAACCACACCGGCTTTCCCTGGCAGCGATGCCGGACTGACCCATTTTGCACGGCTGATTGCCTGCCCGAGAGCATAATCATTGGATTTTTCGGCCAGTGCTTCCACTTCGCCTGTTGTCATGTTTTTGAAGAAGAACAGCACCCAGGTATAACTGACTTTTGTACCGTAGGTATCACCGATCGCTTCATAGGCATACCACATTTTAGCGCGAAAATCTTGATACTCATCAGTTTTTTTGATGTCTTCGAGACTCATCAGGCCTTTGAATCCAATGTAGTTTTCATAAATGTATTTGTAGCTGCTAACGATGTCAGCGACCAACGCTTCCAATGTGACCGGCTGTCCGGCAGCATTGTTGTAATCTTTCAGGAAAGCGCCCGCGGGAACATTCTTGGCTACCAAAGCACCCATTTCTTCCGGAGTCAGTTTGAAAGCCAGGTTTTCGATCTGGTATTGGTAGAGGGCTTCTTCCGTATCGTTCATGATCGCGGTATTGTCCCAGTCAAAAACCACGTAAGGTTTCTTGGACGAATTGTAATTCGGACTCTTGATGCCGTTTTCATCAATCAGCTTTTGCATCGACTTATAAGTATTGGGGGCCCATTTCCCTGGTGTCAGGACTTGCCCTGCTGCACTGACTACTGCAACATTTGCGATCAGGAACATGGCGAGAACCAGCATCGCTACAAAACTTTTCTTGCTCTTGAACATCTGCCGTATCACTCCTTCTTTTTTATTGGCCACACAATTCATGATTTCCGCGCTCGGCGACCACCTCCTTTATAACCGTTTTGTGATCGGGAGGCATTATGGCTGAAGATCCGCCCAGTTGGCAGGATAGGTCACATAAAAGACCCGGGCCTGCGTAGGGGACCCGAACACCACCTTGGTGTCTTTGGGAATGTATAAAACGTCGCCCGCTTTACAGGTGTAGGTAACACCACCCGACTGCAGGGTAAAAGTTCCTTCCACGACATAGTCCACTTCATCATAGGTCAAATGCCAGGGAAACTCGCTGCGGTCGAACTCCATGAATCCGGCGCCCAAGTTTGCTTCCCGTGAGGTGATGACATCTTTCAGTTTGATTTGCTGGCCGGACGGCGCCTGTTCAAACGGCTCCATTACGATTCCGGCCGCTTTGACATGAGTCAGGCGGGGATTGGCACAGGCCGGCTTGGTCATTTTGTCCAGCACACGGCGGACGATTTCCTGCACTTCGCTGACGCAAGGTTCCTGCCCCGCTTGCTGCCTGCCTGCCGGTTGATCTGCATCTGAATTACGGATAATCGTCAGGTTCATTTCCTTCGCCAGATCATAGGCTGACGGAGTTAAAATCGCACCAACCGGCACTGCAACCTGTTTGTTGTCACCAGCCAGTTCGCGCAGTTCCGCTGCCGAAATCAGTTTCGCCATGCTCGTCCCCCCTTTTCCTTTTTAGAGCAATCCTTCCAAAACCTGTTTATGCGGCCTTGGAATAACCAGTTGGTGAACCAACAGTCCTTTTTCTCCCGCCAATTCGCTACCGACCTCGACAGCCGCCTTGACGGCAGCAACTTCACCCGTCAACACGCAATAGCTTTTGCCGCCGATACCAAACGCCAGATGCAGCCTTAACGGTTCGACGTTCGCCGCTTTGACGGCCGCATCGGTCGCTTCGATCGCCGAAGCGACGCTATAGGTTTCAATCACACCGATCGCCCGAATTTCCGGCATCGGGATATCGTTGCCGCCACCAATCGCCGGCAGGATCGAATGATGCACATTGGGAATCACAAACTGGTCGACCAATGTATCAGCGCCTAGCTCCGCACCGGCGGACACCGCCTGTTGCACCGAGGATACATCGCCGCTGACCAATACCATAAATTTCCCAGGACAGAGGGTTTTCATCACCAGGATTTCCACTTCGGCGGTCTTAGACATGATATCCGCCACATCGATCCCTTTGGCGATACTCGTGAATTCAACCATACCAATTGCGTGAATCATCGACCGGCACCTCTGTTTCCTATCGTTATCGCACAAGACGACACTTCTTCCACCGTCCCGTCAATGCTCGCATGCACGTTTGCCCCCAGCGCTCCGCCTGGCATTTCGCCAATCAACTGCCCCCGCCTCACCTTGTCGCCTTTCTTGACCAACGGCTGCGCCGGTGCGCCAATGTGCTGCTTAAGCGGTATCTGCACCCTTGCTGTCGGAAAAACTCCCTGTTGCAACGGGGCTTCCGGCGGGTACCAGGCAGCAAGATTGAGCCGCGTAACCATCCGTGAGGTCGGTACCAGCCGGTTCTCGGCCATCGGGTCGGCTTTGCCCAGGCCGCCATCGTATTTCACACCTGCTTTACGCAGTTTATCCTTCAATGCAATATTGACCCGCATCGGCGAAATCCCGACCGGGCAGGCATACGCTTCGCAAACGCCGCACTCGGAGCAGGTCAGTGCACTGGTAACCACCGAGGGGCTACCGAGATAGTTGTGGTTGGCTGCACGAATAATCAGATGCGGTGGCAGCTCATGGCCGATAATATGGCGCGGGCAGAGTTCCGTGCAATAACAACACTGTTCGCAGACGGTCTTGGCAATCCGCAGCACTGATTCCATCGTCTGCTTTTTTCGTTTGATCAGCAGATGATCTGCCGGCAGAGCGATCAATCCACCCGTCGTTTTGGTCACCGGTTGTTCCAGGTCGCTGAGCAGCTTGCCCATCAGCGGTCCGCCATCGATAAACGCCACCGGATCAACCGTCGGCCCGCCGGCCAACGCCAATACTTCCGACAGAGGCACCCCTATCGGCACGGTCACGGTTAACGGGTTTTTCACTGCGCCGGTAACTGTGAACGTCCGGGTCGTAACAGGCAGTCCGTCCACGGCTTGCGCCACATTGATCAATGTCTGCACATTGTTGACCACCGCCCCGACATGCAGCGGCAACCCGCCTGGCGGTACCCGCCGTCCAGTCGTCAGCCAAAGTGTAATCACCTCATCGCCTGCCGGGTAAACATCCCGCAGCAGTTCGATCCTTACATTGGCAGGCAAAATCGGCTGCAACGCCTTAATTGCCGCCTTATATTTCGGTTTCAGCGCAATAATCCCTTCGCTGGCGCCGGTTGCCTTCATTCCCAGTTCCAGACCCCGCAATAAAAGATCCGGATGCACTGCCATCAATTGCTGGTCGGTACGCAGCATCGGCTCGCATTCCGCCGCATTGACAAGAAATATGTCCGCTTTGGCCTCCAGTTTTACATGAGTGGGAAAACCGGCGCCGCCAGCCCCCACGACCCCTGCTGCTTTAACTTTTTCACTGATGCTATTCATCACACACCCCGCATCAGGTTTCA
>CAYLSL010000168.1:1692-3661 GCA_964386615.1 uncultured Veillonellaceae bacterium | reverse complement strand
ACCCGATGCAATCCCAGTAAATTGGCGATATCTTCCTGGGAAACAGGTAGCGAAGGATACTCCTTCCAGCCTGTTTCCTTTTTATTGCCGTAAAATAGATAAATGACCTTTGCCACCCGGGCCAGCGGTTTAAGAAATGCCTGCTCTTCGGTTTGCGTCGACAAAACGTGAATTTTGCGGGCCATGATCGATAACAGCGATTTGGTGATCTCCGGATATTTCACTAAAATTACGCCATACAGCACCGCCTTGCTGAACCAGTAAACCCGACAGTTTTCCACGGCCTGAAAATAGTACGCGCAAGGTTTCTCATTGAGCAACGGCGTTTCTCCCAAGACGCAGCCGGCTTCCATAAACCAGATGATTTTTTCATGCCCGCTTGCATCCGTTGCAACCGTCTTGGCGATGCCGCTCTTCAGAAACCCCAATGACTCAATCGTTTGTCCCGCTTGAATGATGATTTCATTTTTGCGGTATTCGCGCAAAACACCCAGAGGCAACGCAGCCTCCCACGATATTCCCGCTCCCGTGCAAATCCAGGGGGAAGACAGCATGTCCTGGGAGGCAGTTGTCATGTTATCCATCGGTTCAGTTCCCCCAATCGTCCCGGCCAGACTTATGTCATAAAGCGAAGGGCTTCCTCACGTGATACCGGCCTGCTGAATAAATACCCCTGCACATAGTCGCAACCAAACTCGGCCAGTTTCGCCAACTGCAGCTCAGTCTCCACACCTTCGGCCACCACATTCAACCCCAATACATGCGCCATGTCGATGATGGAACGGATGAAGCCTTCCTGAACCCGGTCTTCACTGATTTTGTCGATGAACGTTTTATCTACCTTGAGGGTGCTTACCGGAAGGTTGCGCAGGTAGGTCAACGAAGAAAATCCCGTGCCGAAATCATCCAGGGACAGCCTCACGCCAAAAGAACTCAACTCAGCCAGTTTGCGGGTGCTTTTTTCGAGCGACTCGATAAACACGTTTTCCGTAATTTCAATTTCTATTTGCCCGGATTGGATTCCTGCTTCATTGATACAACGGTGCACAGTCTCGACAAAATCTTCCGCCACCAACTGACGGGGCGATACATTCACGGCCACATACACTTCGCTACGCCCCATCGTTGATAAGGTTCGCGCAAACCGGCATGCCTCACCGATCACCCATTCTCCTATGGCCAGGATAAGTCCGCTTTGTTCGGCCAGCGGAATAAAGCAACACGGAGGAACGCGCCCATGTTGTGGACTATTCCAGCGGAGCAATGCCTCAAAACCTACAACCGACTTGCTGTTCATGCAAATCAGCGGTTGATAGTGCAGACCTAGTTCGCCGTTCTCCAGTGCTTTTCGCAGGCTGTTGGTCAATACCATCTTTTCATAGGCGTCCTTAGTCATTTCCGGTTCATAAAACCGCCAACAGTTCTTGCCTGAAGACTTTGCGGCATACATCGCGACGTCAGCATTTTTCAGAATTTCTTCGGCCAGGTCCCCGTCATCCGGATACAGAGTAACGCCCACACTAGACGACATCTGGATGTTTTGCCCCCCGACCTCAAATTCCCGCCGAATTTCGCCGACAAGGCGGTCGGCGACTTTTGCGATCGGCCTCAGTTCAGCTACGCCAGGTAGGATAACGATGAATTCGTCACCGCCGACCCTTGCCACAAATGCATCTTCGCCCACCGACCGTACAATATCCTGCGCCGCGGCAATAATAACGCTGTCACCGCTGGTGTGGCCGAAATGATCATTCACCGTTTTCAGATCGTCTAGGTCAATGAACATGACAGCTCCTGCCGCTTCGCCCTTTCTGGCGCGGTTCATTTCCTCATTCAGGCGTTTGTTCAGAAAATCACGGTTGGGAAGGTCTGTCAACCCATCGTGAAAAGCTTGGTGATGTGTTTGACGGTGAGCCATTGCATTTTTGACTGCTATGGATGCAACTGTCGCAAACTTCTCCAGCGTAGC
>CAYLSL010000168.1:0-1592 GCA_964386615.1 uncultured Veillonellaceae bacterium | reverse complement strand
CGATGCCAGATTGCCAAATTGCTGAAAGACCTCAATGTCATCAGTCGTAACTGGATGCACCTCGCCCTGCCAATTGGCGACCAGTACTCCTTTTACTTGTTCCGCCTGCTTTAAAGGCATCATAATGACGGTTCGCAGGTTTTTAATGAAAAGTTTGCTGTCTAGGGGGTGCGGAAACAGATTATAGTCCTCGACACACTGGATTTTGCCGCTCCGGCAAACTTCGCCCAACAGACCGTCGTTTACAGCTCGCTCAGTCATATGAAGCGTACGGTTGGCTCCGGCAGTATGACAAATCACGCTTTTTTCGCAGCTTTCATCGAATAGGCCTATATAGCCACCTGGCGCGCCAACCAAAGTAACGGCTTCGTTCAGGATGAGTTCAAGCAGATCGTGAATACCGACGGCAGAATTCTTCATCAGGTTGGTGGTAGCCTGATACTGCTTTTCTCTGCGCAGAACTTCCTGCTCTTTTTTTTGACGATTATTAACTTCCTCTTCCAGGGACCGGTTCGCATCCTCCATCGCTTCATACATCGTCAGCAACTCTTCATTCATCGCTTTCATTTCTTCGTTCATCGCCGTCAGTTCCTCATTCGTCGCAGACAGCTCTTGCGTACGCTGTTCAACAGTGGTTTCCAGTTCACTCGAATGAAGTTGAAGCTCCTTTTCCATTCGTTTTCTTTCGCTGACATCAAAAAAAATCGTGGCAAAGCCGCGATTGCCCCAAGGGACTATCGAAATTAAAAAATGCTTGTTCAGCGGTTCGAAGAACTCTTCCATGGAGTCCGGCACGCCGGTGAGAGCAACGTTTATGAATCTAGCCAAAAATGGCGCTTCTGGCGTACCGTATGCCTCGTTCGCCAGCTTGCCGCAGACGTCCGCTTGTTTAAGACCCACATTTTTCTCATAGCCTGCGTTGACTGCGATGATCCGGTAATTTACTGCTTTCCCTGCTTCATCAACAATCACTTCGTGCAGGGCAACGCCTTCCGTCATGTTGGCAAACAGTGTTTGCAACCGTTGCTCCTTTTCCACTGCCTGCCGATTAAGTTCTTCTTTGTACAGGTCATCACGGATCAAGCCGACAGATATTCGGGCAATCGCCCGGACCAATGAAGGTGCACCGCTGATTCCATAGGTACCGACCACTGCTGAACCGATTTTAATCGGCAAATTGATGCCAACCCTTACCAATCCGCCGGAAAGCGCTTCCTCTTCCGGGGTGATCGTCACTTCCTCGATGTCCTCCATTAGAATACGGCAGGCGCCGCTGTGGACCGTGCCGATACGTTCCTTGTCAATGGCGGCGATGATGATGCCGGATGTGTCGCACACGATTGCCTTGAACCCGCTCTCTTCATACACCAAGTCTATGGTTCGATAAGCGATTTCCGCGCTCAGCTTCATCAAAAATTAGCCTCCATTGTTTTGCTTGCCTGTGAAGGATTATTCGCGATATAGCCGCTGATCCCCTTGTTTTCACTGTAATCAGCATCAAGACGCTGTTAAACAAAATAAACAGAAAAAAAACGACGAAGTCGATTAAATCGAACCCGTCGTTTACGTAAAAGAAATCATTTCCGCCCGAT
>CAYLSL010000167.1:0-3676 GCA_964386615.1 uncultured Veillonellaceae bacterium | reverse complement strand
ATTGCGAGTAGATTATACCCGAAGCGGAGGTAAAATACAAGGCAGCATTTTGCGAAAAAAGCTCCGCTGATTTTTTTATCGTTGTCCTCCCGCCATCATTTCGCTTTCGGGCAAGCGCCGCAACCGCAGCATGGCAATGATACCGGCAAAGGGGCCCAAACTGAGCAGGGCAAAGGCCCAGCCCCAGCCGAATCCGTCCAGGACCATGCCGAACAGTTTGGGCGAAATGACGGTAATGCCAAAGCCAACGACCGACTGCAGGCTTAATGCACTGCCCACTTGCTCCGGCGGAACCAGTTCGGTCAGTCCCGCCTTGTAAATTGCCGAATCAGCAACAATTAAAAAACTGTACAAAAGCCCGGCCGGAATAAACACCCAGATGGATGCAGCAGACAGCCAGCCAAAAAGCAAAGAGCCCAATCCGCTGAGCAACAGGACTATTGAAGATGTCTGGCAGCGGCCCCGTTTGTCAGACAGCCAGCCGACCAACGCCGGCGAAACGGCCCCCATCAGCAGGCAGGCCGAAGCGATGGCGCCGCCATAGGCCAAAGAAGTCTCGTCGTTCCAGCCATAGCCTTGCAAGGTATGTGTCGCAAAAGAGCCGATCCAGCCATTGAACGCATACATCTCCCACATGTGGCCGGTGTAGCCGAGAATGATCAGCCAAACGGTGCGATTTTTCCAGAGGGGCGGCAGGCATCCGCCGCCGGAAGATTTCACATTGCCTGGTTGAGCGGATAAGGGTTGCGCCTTGTCCGGAATGAACAGAAATACCAAAACCGCTGCCGGCAATGCCCATACACTGGTCCACATGATTGCCGCCTGCCAGGAATATCGGGCGGCCAGCGGCGCTGCCACCAGATAGGCCGCTGCATAAGCCGCCATCAGCGAACAGGTGTATACCCCCAGCGCCATGCCGCGCTGCTTCACGGGGTACCATTGGCTCAAAATCTGAATGCCCGGGATATAAAGGCCGCCCTGGCCAATTCCCGCCAGCACCCGCCACACGAGAGCCGAGGCATAATCGGTTGCAAACAGGGCAAAGCCGATGCCGGCCAGTCCAGTCTCAATCGCACACAGGGCAAATGTCAGGCGTCCGCCGATCTTGTCGGTCAGCCAGCCGGTAAAAAGAACGGAAGCGACATATCCCAGCTGAAACGCGCTGAGAATCGTGCCGGCCTGATCATTGTTCAACTGCCACTCGCCGCGCAGCAGCGGCAATACCGCGGCGAAATTGTACCACACCAGCATGCTGCCGAATTGCGCCAGACAGAGGATGGCGAGAATTCGTGTCTTGATGTCAGGGGATCGGTGCATGAAACTCAATCAACGCCCCAATTCGATTGCCAGCGCCATATTGCCGGCGATGGCCGCCTGCATTTTGGCGATGCTGATACTGTCTTCCCTGGTATGGCAATGCCGTTCTTCGGCTGGTGCAAATACCATCACCTTGCTGCCCTGCAATCGGAAATGGCCGCCGTCGGTGGCAAACCCGCACATGCCGACTTCGACCGGGTGCCCCATTGCCGATTCCAGCGCTTTGTGCGCCCGCAGCACGGCATCATCGTCCGCCGGTGTCACGAAACTCGGTTCGCCGGCCGGCGCCTTGCCGCGATGTCCGTTGTAACAGACCACATCGTACAGCTCCACAATGATTTCCGCCGTCACTCCCGGCGTCAGGTTCTGCCGGGCCAGTTCGGTCAGTTGGCCCAGGATGTAGCCTTCCGATTCGGTGGGGATGTTGCGGCAATCGATCGACAGCTTGACTTTGCCGGGCGTGACATTGCTGCTGGTCTGATCGGTCGAGTACAGGGTCGGTGCAAAGGAGGAACTGCCAAACAGCGGATCTGTTCCCAGTTTCAGTTTTTCCAGCGCCAGAATCATCCGGGCGGCGGCGAAGTGAGGGTTGCTGCCGCGTTCCGGTACGCTGGCATGCGTCGATTTTCCCGTATAGTTGACATGATAAAGGATCCGGCCGCGATGCCCGATGTTCAGTTGATTGTTCGAGGCTTCGCCCAAAATGACGCTGTCCACTTTCAGCTGTTTGGACAGATAAATGCTGCCAAACGCGGCCGTCTCCTCGCAGACGACCCCTGCCACCCATATGTCACCCGCCGGCAATAGCCCGGCTTTTTTCAACGCGGCCACAGCCACGATCTGGCAGGCAAATGCCCCCTTCGTGTCGCTGGCGCCCAGTCCCCAGACCCGGTCCTCGGCGACCACACCGTCATAAGGCGGGTATTTCCAAACCGACGGGTCGCCTGCCGCCACCGTATCCAGATGGCAGTTGAACATCACCGAGCTGCCGCTGCCGGTTCCACGCATCAATCCCAGCACGTTGCCAACCGCATCGACCGATACTTCATCGTAGCCAAGCTCGTGCATGTATTTCTGCGTCAGTTCGGCCATTGCCGCTTCGTCGCCGGAAATACTGGGAACGCGAATCATCTCCTGCGTCATCGTCACCGCCAGGGCCAGTTCCTGTTCCGCCAGTTTCTGCAATCTTGCCGCATCCATCTTATTTCACCCCGACCTTTGCCAAAACTTGTGCAAAGTCGGCGATAATGTCATCGATGTTCTCGATCCCTACCGAGACCCGGATCAGGTCGTCGCCCACGCCGTACGCCTGGCGTTCCTGCAAAGGAATCGCCCGATGCGATGTTTTGCCGGGGTGAGAAACCGTAGTGGAAGGACCGGCCAGGCTCGGCACGAGTTCTGTCAGTTGCAGCCCCCTGATGACGGAGCTTGCCTCCTCCACACCGCCGGCCACGGCAAAACTGAGCATGCCGCCGCAACCACCGGCAAGCAGTTTCCGGGCCACCGCGTAAGTTTTGGAACTGGGCAGACCGGGATAGTGAACCTGTGTTACTTTGGGATGCTGTGCCAAAAATTCGGCCAGTGCCTGTGCATTTGCCGAATGCCGTTCCATGCGGACGGCCAGCGTTTTGACGCCGCGCAGAACCAGCCATGCATCAAACGGACTCAGCGTCGGTCCGTAGGTGGTTCCGACTTTCTTCACCCGGTCGATGAACTCCTTGCCGCCAGCGACTACGCCGCCGGTGATATCACTGTGCCCGTTCAGATATTTTGTGGCACTGTGAACCACGACATCGGCTCCGGCCAGTAACGGCTGGAAGTGAACCGGCGAAGCAAACGTATTATCCACATATACTTTTGCCCCTGTTTTTGCCGCCAATACGGCAACCTCAGGAATATCGATCACTTCCATCAGCGGATTGCAGATCGTTTCCACGTACAACACTTTGGTATTGGGCCGCATTGCCGTGCGAACGGCAGCCAGATCGGTGAAGTCGGCAAACGAGACCTCTACGCCGAACCGGCCCATTTCATTCACGAATAAAGCGTAGGTTCCTCCATAGAGAACCTGATGCGCCACCACATGGTCGCCGGCTTTCAGCTCGGCAAGGAGCGCCATGGCGATTGCCGCCATGCCCGAGGAATATGCAGCGGCGGCTTCCGCCCCTTCCAGCAGCGCAACGGCTTGTTCCAGCTGTTCTACGCCGGGATTGCTGATGCGGGAATAAACGTAACCTGACGCCCGATGTTCGTAAACATCATCGATCTGTTCCAGCGAATCAAAGGACCACACGGATGAGGCAAAAATCGGGGACACTTTCGACCGGGTATCGGAAGGGCAGGCCTTCGCTCCGGCATG
>CAYLSL010000166.1:0-3680 GCA_964386615.1 uncultured Veillonellaceae bacterium | reverse complement strand
GAAAGGGGTGTTGTTATGGGGGACGTTTTATTAGCCCGTTGGCAATTCGGTATTACTTCGGTCTATCATTTCCTTTTTGTACCCCTGACTCTCGGTCTGTCCGTCCTGGTCGCCGTAATGGAAACGCTTTACGTAAAGACCGGCAATGAGTTGTACAAGAAAATGGCCAAGTTTTGGGGCAAGCTTTTCCTGATCAACTTTTCGTTGGGCGTAGTCACCGGCTTGGTCCAAGAATTTCAGTTTGGCATGAACTGGTCCGAATACTCGCGCTTCATGGGGGATATTTTTGGTGTTCCTCTGGCATTGGAAGCCTTGACAGCCTTTTACCTGGAGTCGGTATTTATCGGTTTATGGTTGTTCGGCTGGGATCGGCTGTCCCGCAAAGTTCACCTTGCTTCCATTTGGTTGGTTGCCTTTGCCTCCAACCTTTCCGCTCTATGGATTTTGGTCGCCAATTCATTCATGCAGGCTCCCGTCGGTTATGTCTTGCGAAACGGGCGGGCTGAAATGACCGATTTTTTCGCCGTACTAACCAATTCTTACGTTTTGCGGCAATACCCGCACACCCTGATGGGGGGGCTAGTAACAGCCGGCATTTTCATCATGGCCATCAGTGCTTACCACCTGTTACGAAAAAATCAAAAGGAATTTTTTCTCGCTTCATTCCGAATCGGCCTGACCTGTGCTCTGGTTGCTACCTTGCTAGTGGCCGGGACCGGCCATATGCAGGCCCAGCATGTTGCCAAGGCGCAGCCGATGAAACTGGCGGTCATGGAATCGCTCTGGGAAACCGCCAATCCCGCTCCTTATCTGCTTTTTGCTTCAATTGATCAGGAAAAGCAGCAAAATAAAATGGAAGTAGGCGTCCCTGGCGCGCTGTCCCTGCTGGTATATGGTTCACTCAACGGCGAAATCAAGGGAATCAAGGAACTACAGGCGCAATATACCCAGAAATATGGTCCGGGCAATTATGTGCCGGACATCTTCCCGGTTTTCTGGAGTTATCGGGTAATGATCGGCGCCGGTATGTGGTTGCTGCTGTTAAGCGCAATCTCATTCCTATTCCTGCGCAATAATCGTCTGGAAGAAACCCCCTGGTTGTTGCGTGCCGTATTTTGGTCGTTGCCGATCCCCTATCTGGCTAATTCATCGGGCTGGATCGTTACCGAAATGGGCCGCCAGCCTTGGATCGTGTTTGGCCTGCAACGTGTAGAACAAGCTGTATCGCCGACCGTATCCTCATCGGAAGTGTGGACTTCTTTGATCGGATATACGCTTCTGTACGGTATTCTGGCTGTTGTCGGCGTTCATCTGTTGAAAAAATTTGCCCGGAAAGGCCCTGAAAACGCTGAACCCTCTGCAACAGCAAAGGAGGCGACCTTATGGAACTGAATGTGATTTGGTTTATTCTCCTGACAGTTTTATTTGTCGGCTTTTTCTTTTTGGAAGGCTTCGACTACGGTGTCGGCATTCTTCTGCCATTCCTTGGTAAAAACGATCTGGAACGGCGGATTATAATCAATACGATTGGCCCGGTGTGGGATGGCAATGAAGTTTGGATGATCACGGCCGGTGGAGCAATGTTCGCCGCATTTCCCCATGTCTACGCCACCCTGTTCAGCGGCTTTTATCTGGCGCTGTTCTTGATGCTTGTTGCTTTAATCGCCCGCGGTGTGGCTTTCGAATTCCGCAGTAAGGAAAACTATCCCGAGTGGCGTGCCAGCTGGGATTGGCTGATATTCTTCGGCAGCGTGATCCCAGCTATTCTATGGGGCGTGGCAGTTACCAACCTGATCCAGGGCGTACCCATCGACGCCAAGATGCATTATGTCGGCAGTTTTTTTGACTTGCTGAGCCCGTACACACTGGTTGGCGGATTGACGTTTCTGGCCGTATTTTCCTATCACGGGGCGGTCTATCTGGGCCTGAAAACCGAAGGCGTTTTGCTGGAACGCGCTCATAAAGCAGCGCTGGTTGCCGGTATTTTTGCCGCGGTAACCTGCCTGACATTGGTTGGCCTGACTTACGTCAAGACTGATTTATTCAAGAGTTTTGCCGCTGGCGCCTCATTATGGGCAGCCGTTGTGAGTTTTGTCGTCTCCTATACTCTGGTGAAACTGAATCGAATCGGCTGGGGTTTTATCTTCAGCGGCCTGACCATTCTATTGACGACTGTCGCTTTTTTCCTCGGGCTATTCCCTCGCCTCATGGTTTCCAATCTCAACCCGGCCTGGAGCCTTACCATCCATAATGCGTCTTCCAGCCCGTATACACTGAAGTTGATGACGGTCGCCGCTTTCATTCTCGTGCCGATCGTACTCGCCTACCAGGCCTGGTCTTATTGGGTGTTCCGACAAAGGATATCCGGCAAACATCTGGAATATTAAATGATAACAGCCCGGACCGCCCGGTCCCGCATGGACTGGGCGGTTTTTTCTTGGGGGAGGTTCTATGCTTCAAAGGCTGCTCTGGCAAGAAATTCGTTCCCAGACCCGACTGTTCGCCGGTATTTTTATCACGAGCATGTTGGCCTGCTTTGCAATCATTTTGCAGGCATATGGGATTGCCGCCATTGTCCAGGGGGCTTTTCTTGCCGAGCGATCCGTGGCGGACATGGGGTTTTATTTTGCCCTTTTGATCGTGGCTGCCACAATCAAGGCAGCGACGAATTGGACTGCTGAAGATCTTGGCGGGCGACTGGCTGCTGCCGTCAAAACCTCACTGCGGCGAAAAATACTGAATCATCTGCTGACTGCCGGCCCAATCGCCGTACCGCACCAACGAACTGGCGAATTGCTGCATTTACTGAGCGAAGGCATGGAGGGAATCGATGCCTATTGTTCCCGTTATGCACCGCAATTTGTTTTTTTGCTTATTGTCCCTCCAGTGATCCTGGCGGTTGTTTTCAATCTGGATCTCACAACAACCGCCATCTTGCTCATCACCGCCCCGCTGATTCCTTTGTTCATGATTCTGATTGGCTGTTGGGCCAACCAACTGCAAACCCGGCAATGGAGCCTTTTTAATTTTCTCGGCGGTCATTTTCTGGATGTGCTATCCGGTTTGATCACATTAAAAGCATGGGGACGTAGCCGGGAACAGGTCGAAGTCATCGGCAAACTCAGCGAAAAGCTGCGCAGCACTTCGCTTGGCGTGTTGCGGGTGGCTTTTTTGTCGGCTTTGACTTTGGAACTGTTAACTACGCTTGGCACTGCAGTTGTCGCGGTAAGCGTCGGTCTCAAGTTGCTGTTTGGGCAGCTTGAGTTTCAACAGGCCTTTTTTATTCTCTTGCTGGCGCCAGATTTTTATCAGCCATTCCGCCAGTTGGGCGCCCACTATCATGCCGGATTGGCAGGGGTAACAGCCGCCGAAAAGATACAGGATATATTGAATATGACCGCCGCTGCTTCAACAGGAGCTACTTTAATCAGCCCCAAAATCACAACACCGCCTGCCCTTCGCTTCGCAGCCGTAAGTTTTTCTTACCCTGATGCACCTGACCAAGTGCTGAATTCCATAAATTTCTCGATTGAAGCCGGGGAACATGTTGCATTGGTCGGCCCCAGCGGTGCTGGTAAAAGCACGATCTTCGACTTATTATTGAAATTCATTCAGCCGCAGACCGGGGAAATTTTCATCAATGGTCAACCTTTGTCAGCAACAGAACCCACTGCCTGGCG
>CAYLSL010000165.1:0-3720 GCA_964386615.1 uncultured Veillonellaceae bacterium | reverse complement strand
AAGGCCGACCAGTTTGTAACTGATGGCTCGGAATATGCCCGGGCCTGTTATACCGGTCCCCGTACTGCCAACCATATCGAACAGGCCTTGGTAAAGCGGTTCCATGAACTGAAGATCAACGCGCTGGAGTTTACCATGGTCGTAAAGCTGATTCATGATGGTGAACGGCTGATGGGCGTTGTTGCCGCCGATAGCCGCGAAAAAGAGCCGGAAAAATCGCTGTTCATTATCCGGACTCCCGCCGTGATTATTGCAACCGGTGGCGGCGGTATGATTTACGGAAACAATGTATTCCCCGGCGGCATGACGGGCGATGGATTTGCTTTGGCATACGAAGCGGGAGCAGAATTGGTCAATATGGAATTCATCCAGATCGGCATTGCTTCCACCAAGACCAAGTTCAATTGTTCGGGTAGCATGATGCGGGCCATCCCCCGTTTGGTCAACTCGGAAGGGGAAGAGTTTTTGGCAAAGTACTTCCCAGCAGGCACTTCTGCGGCAGAGATTGCCAATACCGTATTCAAGAAGGGCGCGACCTGGCCGGTTTCATACGAGCATAAGACCCATGTCATTGACATTGCCCTGTATAAAGAATGGCGGGCCGGACGCCGAACCTATCTGGACTTTGGTTACAACCCGAGAGGATTCCGTTTCGACTGGCTGACCGAGGAAAATCAGGCCCGCTATCGACGTGAAATGACCAGTGACCGGGGTGCGGCGGCTCGCGACAAACTGCCGCTGGAGCGGCTGAAAGAGATCAATCAGCCGTCGATCGACTGGTTTAAGGAATATGGAATCGATCTGGACAAAGGCGATCTGATTGAAGTGGCTGCCTGTGCCCAACATTTTCAGGGCGGCATCAAAATTGACCGCCAGGCACGGACGACCCTGCCGGCAGTCTGGGCGGCCGGTGAAACCGCTGGCGGCCAGCATGGCGCCAATCGACCGGGCGGCAATGCCTTGCTCGACTGTCAGGTTTTTGGCCGTATTGCCGGCGAGGCAGCTGTGGAGTATGTGCGGCGGCAAAAACAACCGGCTGGACAGCTGGCTGACGCCGCAGAGGAAAATGGCCTGGCTGAAGCGCTGAAACAGAGTCTGGATAATTTGAACACGGCCGGCGAACAGGCGATGGATGCGGTTGAGTTCCGCCGTTCGTTGCAGCAACTGACCGAAATGTACGCCGGAATTGTCCGTACCGATGCAGGACTTCGGGAAGGTTTGGCGAAACTGGAAGAAATAAAACAACGTGGTTTTGCTCGTGGGGATAAGGGCGCGGCCTACTGCGTTGAAAACCAAAGTCTGCTGCTGACAGCCGAAGCGGTTCTGCGTGCCGCTGCCGAGCGGGATGAGAGCCGCGGCCCACACCTGCGGTTTGCTGATTATGCCGACAATGTGCCAATTGCTCGAAATGATGCCAAGTGGGAAAAATATATCGTTATTCGTAAGGATGCAGAACAAATGATGCTGGAGGTGCGAACCCCTTCAGCCGAATAAGAGGGGAGTTTGCTGCCTGTGGCAAGAAATGAAATCTCCGGCCATACTCGGTTATATGCCGTAATCGGCGATCCAGTCAGCCATTCGTTGTCGCCGCGGATCATGAACAGCGCGTTTGCGGCAACCGGTGTGGACGCCGTTTATGTTGCCCTGCCAGTCAGGGAACAGGATGCGGCGCAGGCAATGGAGATGATTCGCCGCTTTGGCCTGGCCGGAGTCAACGTGACGATGCCGCTGAAACAGGCCATCGTGCCGTATCTTGACCAATTGGCGCCGACGGCGCAGCAGGTGGGGGCGGCCAACTGCGTGGTCAATAACCAGGGAATCTTGACCGGTCATAACACCGATTGCACCGGTTTTCGCCTGTCGCTGGCCGCACATTTTGCGGCGGCGCCGGAGACGGTTTTTCTACTGGGGGCTGGCGGCGCGGCTCGGGCCATTGCGGCTGAGCTGGTTCGCTGGGGCTGTCGCAATCTGGCGATCAGCAACCGCAGCTTTGATAAAGCAGAACAGTTGGCGGCGATTTTTGCCGACCAAACTGCCTGCAATATTACTGTATTGCCATGGGTTTGTGCGCAATGGAAAGAACAACTCAGCCGAGCAGATTTGCTGGTGAACGCAACCTCGCTGGGGATGGGCGGCAACGGCAGTGTGGCTGAGTTGCTGCCGTGGCAGGCGATCAGCCGCAAACCGGTGATCTATGAAACGATTTATAATCCGCTTGACACTGATTTGTTGGTGCAGGCCCGCCAGCATCGCTTTTCCGTTGTTGAAGGAACGGAACTGCTGCTGTGGCAGGCTGTGGCCGGGTTTGAGATTTGGACCGGGCTGACTGCGCCCGTGGATGTGATGCGTCAGAACTTGTTGCGAGGATTACAGTAATTTCTTACTACGCCCTTGGCGGAAAATTCGCAGGGGCGTTATTTTTTTAATTGTGCAAGAGGAAATCAATAAAGCGCTGACGAAATTATCAAGGCAATAATTTAGGTAATATGATAGAGGTGCTGTTGATGAGTTCTTTTCTTCCCGGCTGGTTGCAGCGGCAACGGATTGATCTGCAAATGGCGGACCGACTGCGGGAAATTGGCGAACACAAGGGACGCGCTGAATTGTATAGCGTTCACACGTTGCATATCATCCAATCCTTGCGGTTGATAACAGCCGAACATTCGGCGGCAGCATCGAGTCGGCTGGAACATATCCAAACACCGGTCGAGCAATCCAATTATCAGCGACTGATTTTGGAACTGCAGGAGTCGGCGGAGAAGTTGCCGGTTAACCCGCAGACCATTTTGCAAATTCATGCTGAGTTGCTTAAAAACTCTGGCCGCGAAGGCGGAATGTATAAGTCGGAAGACAATCAGGTAGTGGCAACCAGGCCCGATGGGACAAAATTTGTCTGTTTTCAGCCGACTCCGGCGCAGGATACGGCGCATGCGGTCGGAAAACTTTGCGCCGGTTACCTGGCGCAGGAAGATTCGGTCGAACCAGTGCTGCTGATTGGTGCTTTTGTGCTGGACTTTTTGTGCATTCGCCCTTTCACCGAAGCGAACGGGAGGATGGCGCAATTAATGGCACTGTGGCTGATGAATCGACGGGGCTACAATGTCAGCCGGTTTGTCAGTGTAGAGCGAATCATGGAAGCGAAGAAAGGAGAATTCTTTTTTGCCCAATATCAGGCATCGGCTGGCTGGCATCAATCAGAGCATGACATTCTTCGCTGGTGGAACTATTGGCTGGATGTACTGGTGACTTCGTACCGCGAATTCACCGCCCGGGCGAGGGCACTCAGCAAACGCCGCGGCGTTAAAACGGAGATGGTGTTGGCATTGCTTGACAGCTTTCCCGACGGGTTTACCATTCGTCAGATCCAGCAGAAAGTGCCGGGGTGCGGCATTGAGTTGATCCGCAAAATATTTAAGGCGGAAAAAGCCGCCGGACGTATAAAGTGTCTGGGACGCGGCCCTAATGCGTTATGGAAGAAAAAGCGAACCCGTGATATAATAAAAAGTCAATCGAGGTAGATAGATAAATATTCTATAAATGCAAAATGAAGGAGCACGAGTAAAAGATGGTTATTAAAGAAAAAGAACAGGGGTTTTTTGGCAGTCTTGCCTTGAGCCATAAGGTCATGGCGGCCATTCAGGCCATGGGATTTGAGGAACCGTCCCCGATCCAGGCAAAAACGATTCCGCCGATCATGGAAGGGAATGACGTGATTGGGCA
>CAYLSL010000164.1:0-3729 GCA_964386615.1 uncultured Veillonellaceae bacterium | reverse complement strand
GTTGAACAGATCACGTTCAGCGGCGACTATGCCAAAAAAGTCAAACAACCGGTTCTGTATGTCACAGAACGCGCGGTGTTCAAATTGACCGCCGATGGCATGATGCTGATTGAAATCGCACCGGGGATCGATCTGGAGAAAGATGTGTTGGCGCTGATGGATTTCAAACCAATCATTTCTCCCAACCTGAAAATCATGGATGAACGGATTTTCAGGAGCGAGAATATGGGCTTGAAGGATATGGTCCAGTAGAGTTCTGAAATTCGCAAAATGAAGGAGGACTCTGTAATGCATGAAGTGTGGATCGTTGGTGCAAAACGGACACCAATCGGTGATTTTCTTGGCAAACTGAAAGATGTTTCCGCGGTTGATCTCGGAGTGACGGTCGTCAATGCCGCACTGGCGCAAGCAGGCGTGTCTGCCGCACAGGTGCAGGAAGTTGCTTGCGGCCAGATTTACAAGGCGGGCGCCAAAGGCAATCCGGGCCGGCAGATTCAGTTGAAATGCGGAATGCCGGTGGAGAGTTATGCCTGTACTGTAGACCAGCAGTGTGGTTCCGGCATGAAAGCGTTTGAAATTGCCAGTCAGTCGATCATGCTCGGCAAAAGTGATATTGCAGTTGCGGTTGGGATCGAAAGCATGACTCAGGCGCCTTATCTATTGAAAGGTGCGCGTGAAGGCTACCGGATGGGGAATGGCGAACTGCTGGACAGCATGCTTTATGACGGCCTCGTTTGCGCCATTATGGGATACCATATGGGCAATACGGCTGAAAATCTGGCCCAGAAGTATAACATCAGCCGTCAGGAACAGGATGAGCTGGCGTTGCTGAGTCATCAGCGAGCAATCAAAGCCATTCAGTCCGGCGTGTTCAAAGACGAGATCGTACCTGTGACGATCGAAACCCGCAAAGGGCCGGTGATCATCGATACGGACGAGCACCCGCGTTCAGACGTGACCATTGAAAAATTGGCTGCGATGAAACCAGCCTTCAAAAAAGATGGAACGGTCACGGCCGGGAATGCATCCGGAGTAAATGACGGAGCTGCGGCTCTGGTGCTGGTTTCGGCCGAAAAAGGAAAAGCACTGGGACTGAAGCCGTTGGCCAAACTTCGCGCTACAGCAAATTTTGGCGTGGCGCCGGAAGTAATGGGGATCGGCCCGGCGTTTGCCATTCCCAAGGCGATTGAACTGGCCGGATTGAAGGCTGAGGATATCGGCTATTATGAAATCAATGAAGCGTTTGCTGCTCAATTTCTGGCAGTAAATCGAGAATTGAAGCTCAGTATGGACAAAGTGAATGCCAATGGCTCGGGAATCGGCCTGGGGCATCCGGTCGGTTGTACGGCGGCGCGGATTATCGTGTCGTTGATTTATGAGATGCATCGCCGGGATGTTCGTTACGGACTCGCTTCCCTCTGTGTCGGCGGTGGGCCGGCCATAGGAACAGTCATAGAAAAAATGTAAGAAAAAGGGGGCACCATCATGAGAGGTCTGAAAGACAAAATTGTTGTAATCACAGGAGCTGCCGGAGGAATTGGCAAAGCATCCGCACTGCGTTTCGCCGAAGAGGGCGCAAATATCGTAGTTGCCGATTTTGCCGATGGCTCCGAAACAGTAAAAGCCGTCGAAGCAATGGGCCGTAAAGCGATTTATGTTAAAACCGACGTGACCAATATCGAGAGCGCCCAGGCCATGGTCGCCAAGGCGATTGAAGTATTCGGGCGGGTCGATGTATTGATCAACAATGCTGGAATCACCAAAGATGCCATGATGAAAAAAATGGGTAAAGATTCCTGGGATGCAGTCATCGCTGTCAATCTAACCGGCGTATTTAACTGTACTTCTGCTGTTCTGCCCAATATGTTGGACAACAAATCCGGCGTTGTGCTGACTACTTCCTCGATCGTCGGCCTGTTCGGCAATATTGGACAAACAAACTATGCCGCCACTAAATGGGGCGTTATCGGCATGACCAAATCCTGGGCCAAAGAAATGGCCAAGAACGGCTTGCGGTTCAACTGCGTCGCTCCTGGTTTCATCGGCACTGATATGGTTCGCAAGATTCCGGCCGAAGTATTGCAGGAAAAGATCATCGTAAAAATTCCTGCCGGACGTTTGGGCGAGCCGGAAGAAATTGCCGCAGCATTTGCATTCCTTGCTTCCGATGATGCGAAATTTATCAACGGGACCGTGCTCAGCGTAGACGGCGCCTGCACAATTTAAGAACAGGCCTGGAAGTCGATCTAGTTAAAAGACTCCGTGAAAAAATGCGGAGTCTTTTATTTTGTGCTACAATAAACAAAAGATGTCTATGGTGATGGACAACCGCCTGTTGGCAATGCTGGAAAACGGGGAGGGGTTCTGTTGATCGTCCGTGATTTGATGAGCAAAAAGCTGATTACATTGAACGCCGGAGTGTTTCTGGCAGATGCGGCGCGGATATTTTATGAAAATAATATCGACGGCGCACCGGTTGTTGATGACGATGGAATGTTGATCGGCTTGTTGACGAAAACGCACCTGATTCAGTCCATCGCGAAACAGACCGATATTTCAGCCCAACGGGTCCGGGATGTGATGACATCCAATGTGTTTAGCCTAAAAGACACCATGTTGGTCGACACCTTGCAGCAAAACAACCTGCTTGCCAAATACGGACGATTTCCAGTCGTAAATGCGAACAATCAACCGATCGGTTTTTTGACGCGCACTGATATGGTGCGCTATCTCTCGGAAAAATCGGTCTCGATGGCGGAAGAGTTCGAAGCGGTACTGCACTCGGTCAACAATGGCGTTATCGCGATCAATGCCCATGGCAATGTAACCCTGTTCAACCCGGCGGCACAGGCGATCACGGGGATGAAAGCGGAAAATGTCGTGGGACGCTCGATTAACGATGTGATTCCCAATACCGGACTGATGCGGGTGCTGGAAACCGGAATTGTTGAAACACCGCACAAAATGAAGGCCGGAAATTCACAAATAATGACCAAACGGTCACCAATCATCAAGAATAATAAGATTGTCGGGGCGGTGGCGATTTTTCAGGATGTAACCGAATTGCAAAAAGTAGCTTCTGAACTGGAAGAAGTCAAGGATCTTAAAAGCACATTGGATTCCATCGTCAACAGCATCTTTGATTGCATTGTCGTAGTGGATAAAAATGGCATTGTTACAATGATGAATGAGGCTTACGGCGAATTTTTGAATATTGATCCCAAAAAGGCGATCGGCAAACATATCACGGATGTGATTGAGAATACCCGGATGCATATTGTAGCGCAAACCGGCAAGCCGGAAATTTGTGATATGCAAAAAATCGGCGAACACAATACGGTCGTGACCCGGATTCCCATCGTCAAAGATGGGACTGTTACCGGCGCGGTTGGCAAGATGGTTTTCCGCGATGTCAAAGATCTGCGGATTTTGGCCCGCAAGCTGACTTCGCTCCAATCGGAGCTGGATTATTACAAAGAAGAACTGCGCAAAGTGCAGGGTGGCAAATATACGATTGACAGCATCATTGGCTCGGGCGAAAAAATCCAGTGGCTGAAGATGATTGCACTGCGGGCTGCCAAGGGAAACTCTACCGTGCTGGTTACCGGCGAAAGCGGCACCGGCAAGGAACTGTTCGCTCAGGCGATTCATTATGCGAGCGAACGGCGCCATGGCCCTTTTATCAAAATCAACTGTGCGTCGATTCCGGAGAATTTGCTCGAATCGGAG
>CAYLSL010000163.1:0-3741 GCA_964386615.1 uncultured Veillonellaceae bacterium | reverse complement strand
ATTATGGCGGATATTGACTGGTTCAAGAAATATAATGACGCCTATGGCCACCAAACTGGCGATGATTGCCTGCGACAGGTTGCTGTGACCATACGCGGCCAGACGAAACGTGCGGCGGATTTTGTCGCTCGCTATGGCGGCGAAGAGTTTATCGTGATATTACCAGAGGCGGATAGTGAGGGTGCTGCCAAGTTTGCCGAACGGGTGCGTCAGCAGGTTGAAGCTTTGGCGATAGAGCACAGCCAGTCACCATTCGGGCGTGTGACCGTCAGCCTGGGGGTTGCCAGCGCAGAGCCCCGCTTGGATGATGATCCGCTACTGTTGATCGAGGCTGCCGACAAGGCGCTCTACGCGGCAAAGAATGCAGGAAAAAACTGTGTGCGTTGGAGCGATGGCAGTGAATAATACAAACTAAAGCTGACATCCTGTAAAGAGGAGAACGGCAATGAAACGCTTGCTTGCACGAGTTTCACTTCAGCGGATATTCCTGGCATCATTTATGCTGCAGTTTCTGTTGGCTGCAGGATTGATCGCGTTTCTACTGGTGCGCGGCGGGCAACAGGCGGTGGATGAAGTGCTGGCAGAGATGCGCCAGGAAGTGCTGGAGCGGGTCTACGACCACCTCAGTTTTCATCTGAATGAACCGGTGCAATTGAATCGTCTGCATGCGGCCGCATGGAACACTGGCGCCTTGAATATTAATGATGCGGTGGGGCGTGAGCAATATTTTTATAACCACCTGCGCGCGTATCCCAATGCTGCAATGACTTTTATTGGCTTGCCGGATGGCAGCTTCTATGGAGCGCGTCGCACCCGCGCCGGCGATATCCAGGTCGTGCGCAACAATGCGTCAACTGGCGGCGATTCTTGGTATTACGCCGTTTCGACGCAGGGACTGGCAGGTGAACGTCAGGAGGTATTCCGCAAGTTTGACCCGCGCAGCCGTCCCTGGTATGAGAGCGCAAAGGAGCATGGAGCGCCAACGTTTAGCGGTGTTTATCGACATTTTGTTTTTCCGGAGCCTACGATTACAGCGGCTCACCCGGTCTTTGACAGTGGCGGCAGACTGGTTGGCGTCTTTGGCGTGGATTATCTGTTGTCCGGTTTGGGAGAAATGCTGCGCAAGATTCCGGTAGGGGCTTCGGGCCAGGTGTTTATTACAGATTCGGCCGGATACCTCGTGGCGGCTTCGGCTGTCCGTGATTTGTTTGTCAACAAAGATGGCCGTAGCGAGCGGGTTCGGGCGGTCGATGCTGATAATCCGGTATTGCGCAAGGCGGCCAGTTCTGTTGTGCAAACAGCGACTGCTGTTTCGCACGAGGTCGTTGAAAATCAACGTTCCTATATGGTCGATTCGCGGGAATTTCGCGAAAATGGTCTGGATTGGCGCATCCATGTGGTGCTGGCCAGCGATGATTATTTGGGCGGACTGAAAAAAGCAGTGACACGAACCGGTATAGTAACGATTTTCGCATCATTGCTTGCTTTTTTGGCGGCGATGCTGACAGCTGCCTGGATCATCCGACCGATTTTGCGGCTTAATACTGCCGCTGGCGCTTTGGCCGAAGGTCGATTGCGTGCAGTTCCCGACACCCAAAGGCAGGATGAGCTCGGGCAATTGGCCCGTTCCTTTAATGCCATGGCAGTGCAAATCACAGATTTTGTCGAGCGGCTGGAGTCCAAGGTGGCAGAACGCACACAGGAACTGGCCGCAAAGACCGAAGCGGAACAGCAGGCCCGGCTGAGTTTGCATAAAGAACTGGAAAAAGCTGGCCGGGAACAACGGATGATGCTACCGCCCAACATTGAATTGCCGCAATTGACGGTGCAACTGATTTATCAGCCCTGCGCCATGGTCAGCGGAGATTTTTGCAGCTACCGCTGGCGACAGGAAGGAAGTGTACTGTTCGGTTATTTGATCGATGTAACGGGACATGGTGCTGCAACAGCGCTGCGTACTGCTGCGATGAACGTATTGATGCAGGAGAGTCTGCTTAGCAGAGAGCCACTTTTAACGCGGATGTATGAGTTGAACAGGAGAGTTGAGGCTTATTTTCAGGATGATGTGTTGATTGCCGCCTGTTGTTTTGAAATCGACTTGGCGCAACAGGAATTGCGTTATGTTGCAGCCGGGATCACCGAGTTTTTTGCTGATGCTGCAGCGGTGCAGGGCCGAATTATGACTCCCGGTTCACTGCTTGGTCTTTCCAAGGAGCCGGACTTTCTGCTCTATCGAACGCCAATCAAGGCCGGTGACCTGTTTTGCATTTACAGCGACGGAGTGGGCGATCGTTTGAATGCAGGACAACAATTGCCGCAGGGCGGGTCACTGCCGGCGCTGCTGTCGGCAGTAAAAGAACTGGCCGCTATCGGAGTTTGTCATGATGATGTAACTGCATTGTGCATACGAATTGGCGAATAGGTTAAAACTCGCTTTAAAACGTAAGAAGCTCCTGTCTTAAGCGTAAGGCTTGGACAGGAGCTTCTTTTCAATAATCTTTATGAGTACTGCCGCCCGGTTTGTCCGACTGGACCAGACCCAATTCTTTGGCGACATTGCTGTTGTAATAGGCAATTTGTACCCGGAAAGGGTGGGTTTGCGGCGTGGGGTCATTCACGGTCAGTTTGGTTGTATTCTTGCGAATTTCCAAATCGACAAAGTGATTGTTGCCCAAGGCCCAGGCAAGGTAATTGTCACCCTTGTCAACAGTAGGCTGTCCATACCGCTCCGTTAAACCGGCCTTGATGGTATTGAACCTGGCAGTGACTTGATCTTCCTTTAGCGGCCAGGAAATTCTGACTTGCCACATTTTGTCCTGATAAAAATGCACGTAGATCCAGGCATCGGAAAAATCAGCGTAAGGCCCGGAATAGCCTTTCCAGACATTTTGACCATCCTTGCCGCTCATGAAAGAGTACGGTCCCGACATTTTTGGTCGTTGCAGCAGAATCTTTTTTGCATCGGCTTCGCCGGCGCCCCAAGGAACGCCAAGCACTTTATCGGTTTTTAGGGCTTCAAAGGGCATACCGCCTTTCCATTGTCCTTCGTGGATGACCTTGCCAGTCGCATCCTTACCGATACCAAATCCTTCTGGTTGATCCTTGACAAAATCCCCTTCATAGATCCGACCGTCTGCATATTTTAAAATTCCTTTTCCGTCATATTCGCCATCTTTCCAGTTGCCATCATAGTAAGCGCCATTTTTGAAACGATAGATTCCTTGTCCGGCGCGGACACCTTGTTTATAAGCACCATCATAAGAATCTCCGTTGGAATATTTGAAGCTTGTTTTGCCGTAAAGCAAACCGGCAAGCATTTCTGCTTCGCCTTTGGCCTGGATTGTTGTGCCATCCTTATAACGAATCGTTGCATCCAGTTCGCCCTTGCCTTCGGCTTTGCCGCCAACTGCCGGGCCGCTCCAACTCGCTTTCAGCAGTACCCAGTCGGTTGATGACCAGCCGATTTTGGTTCCTGTGTTGGGGTCGACGACCCACGTTTCTGCTGCCAAGGTATTGCCGGCAATCGAGAACAGAATGAGCAGAATCAGTACGCTTAATCGGCTGAAAGGTTGGAATTTCATACAAACACCTCCTAAACGATTCGGCTGTGTGATGAATTATTGATACATTTCGGGATTGACTGGCAAATCCCTGCGTTTATTTATTTCCGGCGCATGTAAAAATCTTTACGAAATTTTTACATGCTTTTTTATTACAAGAGCCTTAGAATTAATAGCATCG
>CAYLSL010000162.1:0-3786 GCA_964386615.1 uncultured Veillonellaceae bacterium | reverse complement strand
GGGTTTTGGCAGGAAGTGTGCGGCATTTTGCCGAAATAAGCATAACATAATCGATTGCAGTGTTTCGGAAAGGACTTGATAACGCATGAAGATCATTTTGCTGGCGGGAGGTGGCGGTACTCGCCTCTTTCCGCTTTCGCGCGCCCGCTTTCCCAAACAGTTTTTGAAAGTGACCGGCGACGATTCCTTGTTTGCCCAGACTGTACAGCGGTTTTTGGCAGTGACGCAGGCTAGAGACCTGGTCGTGATCACCAACCGGATGCACGAACACCTGGTGAAGGCCGAGCTGGCGGCCAGCGGTGCGGCGGATGCCCATGTGGTGCTGGAGCCGGAAGGCCGCAATACGGCGCCGGCGATTGCCCTGGCGGCTGCCTACTGCCGTGACAAGCTGGCGGCAACAGAATCGGAAGTCCTGTTTGTCACTCCCTGCGACCACGTGATCCGACCGGTCGAAGTGTTTGCCGCCGGGGTGCTGGAAGCCGTAAAACTGGCCGAGAGTGGCAGCATCGTAACGTTTGGCGTCAAACCAAATGCGCCGGAAACCGGTTATGGCTATATTCAGGCAGGCGCTGCGATGAATGGCGCTTTTGCCGTACAATCGTTCCGTGAAAAGCCGGACCGGCAGACGGCGGAAGCGTATCTGGCCGCCGGTAATTATTTCTGGAACTCGGGCATGTTTGCGTTTACCCTGGGCCGGTTTATGCAGGAACTGACGGCACAGCAACCCGAGATTGCCGCACTGACGGCGGCTCCGGTTGATACGGTGCTGGAACGGTTTGGCCGGATGCCGGATATTTCGATCGACTATGGAATCATGGAGCAGGCGACCCAGGTGTTGGTGATCCCCCTGACCGCGTATTGGAATGACATTGGTTCCTGGGATGCGATCTATGATGTATTGGGCAAAGATGCCGACGGCAATGCGCTGAAAGGCGACTGCCTCAATATCGGCTGCACCAATACGTTGATCTTGTCGCACAAAAATCTGGTCGCCGGAATCGGCCTGGAAGATCTGCTGGTGGTCGAAACGGCGGATGCGATTCTGGTGGCGAAGAAAGGCGAGTCACAGAAGGTCAAGGAAGTTGTGGCCGAGCTGAAAAACCGGGGCCGCCGCGAAGCCGGCGAACATCTGACCGATTACCGCCCCTGGGGCAATTACACGATTCTGGGCGAAGGCGCTGATTATAAAATCAAACGGATCGTCGTCAATCCGGGCCAGGTGCTCAGCCTGCAGATGCATCACCATCGCAGCGAGCATTGGGTGGTGGTGAGCGGCACCGCGCTGGTGACAATCGGCGACCGGGAACAGCTGATCTGCGAGAGTGAAAGTGTATTTGTGCCGCAGACGGTGAAACATCGCCTGTCGAATCAGGGGAAAGTGCCGCTGGTGATGATCGAGGTGCAAAGCGGTCGTTATCTGGGCGAAGATGATATCGTCCGGTTTGAAGATGTCTACGGCCGGGTTGGTCAATAATCCGACCGGTTTAGTTCAGGAGGGATAGTTTGTGGCAAAGATAAAATTTGGTACCGACGGCTGGCGCGGCGTCATCAGCGAGGACTATACGTTCGCCAATGTTCGGTTGGTGGCGGCAGGGATTGCTGACTGGGTGAAACGGCGCGAGGAGCAGGCCAAAGGGATCGTGGTCGGTTATGATGCGCGGTTCCTGTCGGCGAAGTACGCGCAGGATTGTGCGGCGGTACTGGCGGATGAAGGGGTCAAGGTGTGGTTGACGGAAGAGATGCTGTCGAGTCCGGCGCTGACCTGGCAGGTGAAAGACCGGCAGGCGGCTGGCGGCGTGATGATTACAGCCAGTCACAATCCGCCCGAATACAACGGCTTGAAGTTTAAGGCCGCTTTTGGCGGTTCGGCGCCGCCGGAACTGGTGGCTGAAATCGAGTCCTGCGTCAGCCGGTTGGAGGCGGAAAAGACCGTCGTTTCCAAACGGTCCCTGCCGGCATCAGTCGAAAAATACAAACCAGGCCCATCTTATCTGGATCATGTCCGTCAGATGATGAAGCCTGAAATACTAATGAATTTTAAAGAGAAAATCGTGTTTGATGTCATGCATGGTTCAGCCCAGGGCTATCCAACCGCATTGGCAAAAACTTACGGACTCAATCTCAGCGAGGTCCGCAGCAGCTACGATCCGATGTTCGGCGGTGTCAACCCGGAACCGATCGAAAAAAATCTGGCGGCGCTGCGCCAGGCGGTGCTGGCGCAAAAAGCCTATATCGGCCTGGCAACGGACGGCGACGGCGACCGGATCGGTGCGATTGACGCCGATGGGCGTTACATCACCCCGTATCAGATTTTTTGCCTGTTGATGAAATATCTGGTTGAAAAACGAGGCTTGCGCGGGCTGGTCGTGCAGACTTTGACGATGTCGGAACAGGTAAAGCGACTGACCGCGAAATACGGCCTTGAGACGCGCCAGACGCCGGTCGGCTTCAAATATGTCGCCGAACTGATGGTGAAAGAAGATATTCTGATTGGCGGCGAAGAATCCGGCGGCTTGTCGGTGAAGGGATACATCCCTGAACGGGACGGGATCCTGCTTGGCTTCCTGCTGGTTGAAACTGTCGCTGCCTATGGCAAAACACTGGGGCAACTGCTGGATGAAATGGCCGAAGAACTTGGCTATTTTGCCTATGACCGGCGTGACCTGCATCTGGATCCGGCCCGCAAGGACCGCCTGATGAAGGCGCTGGAAACAGCAGCGCCGGAAAAAATCGGCGGCAAACCCGTCCTGGCTGTCCATGTCGGTGATGGGACAAAGCTTGAATTTGCTGATGGCTGGGTGATTTTCCGCGGCTCCGGCACCGAGCCGATCGTCCGCGTGTATTGCGAAGCGCAAAGCGATGAAGCGGTGCAGGTGATTTTGAAAGGAGCGGTGGACTATGCAGAACAAGCGTAAAATCCGGACAGCGGTGATTCCGGCGGCAGGACTGGGTACGCGGTTTTTGCCGGCGACCAAGGCGCAGCCGAAGGAAATGCTGCCGATTGTTGATAAACCTTGCATTCAGTATATTATTGAAGAAGCGATCGATTCGGGGATTGAAGATATCCTGATCATTACCGGACGCAACAAACGGGCGATCGAAGACCATTTTGACCGCGCCGTGGAACTGGAACTGACGCTGAAGGCACAGGGGAAATATGATCTGCTCGGCCTGGTACAGGAATTGTCACGGGTGACAATCCATTATGTGCGGCAAAAGGAACCGAAAGGTCTGGGCCATGCGGTGCTGTGCGCGAAACATTTCGTCGGTGATGAGCCGTTTGCCGTGCTGCTCGGCGATGACATCATGGATGCGGAAGTACCGGTGCTCAAGCAGTTGATGGATGTGTATGACGATTGTGAAGGCTCGGTGCTAGGCGTGCAGGAAGTGCCGAAAGACCGGGTGTCGAGCTATGGCGTGGTGAAGCCGCTGGCAGTCAAGGACCGCCTGTGGCAGGCCGTCGATCTGGTGGAGAAGCCGCCGGTTGAAGAGGCACCATCACGCCTTGCGGTGCTTGGCCGTTATATTATTTCGCCGGAAATATTCGGCATCCTGGAAAAGACACAGCCGGGCCGCGGTGGCGAGATTCAGCTGACCGATGCGCTGAAGAAGCTGTCGGAACAGGAACCGGTGTATGCCTACGAATTTGAAGGCCGCCGCTATGATGTCGGCGACAAACAGGGATATTTGGAAGCCACGGTCGATTTCGCCCTGAAACGACCGGATTTGCGCGATCCATTCCTGCGCTATCTGCTGAAAACAGTCGGCAAGGAGACCGAATTGTAA
>CAYLSL010000161.1:1199-3789 GCA_964386615.1 uncultured Veillonellaceae bacterium | reverse complement strand
GCCTTGCCATCCATATCCGGCAGCCCCAGGTCAACCAGCAGAAAATCCGGCTTGACCATGGCAGCCATACGGATTCCCGCCTCACCGGTCAAGGCTTCCTCCATCTCGTAGCCATGTGCGCCGAGTGATACTTTCAGCAGTTTCTGAATCTGCGGTTCATCATCAATGACCAACACCCGCAAGCCTTTCCCCTGCATTATCAATCGCCTCCCTCTGCACTGGGCATTTGGGTCGCGGCGCCTACCGGCAGCCGGAAACGCATGACCGTGCCGCCAGCCGGTCGCGGCTCAGCCCAGATTATCCCGCCATGCGCCTCAATGACCCCTTTGCAGATCGACAGCCCCAAGCCGGTTCCACTGATCGGTTTGGCCTGGCGAACCCGATAAAACTTATCGAATACCTTGACCAAATCAGCTTCGGGAATCCCGACCCCCTGGTCAAAAATCGATACCTGCACACTACCGCCGGTCGATTCGGCCACTATGGCGATCTCGCTGCCTTTGGCCGCGTATTTCATTGCATTGTCCAGCAGGTTGAGCAGCACCAGTTCCAGCAAGACAAAATCGCCCCGAACCAGCGGCAACTCTTCGGCTACACTGAGCTTTAGCGAATACTGCTGCATCCGGTCATGCAACCGCTGCAATGCTGTCCCAAGCAAGTCCTGTATATCGCACCAGTCGATTTTTAGCTGCAACATCCCGCTTTCCAGCCGGGCCGTATCCAGCAGGTTGGCGACCACGCGTTCCATCCGCATCGCCCCTTCCTGCACATTTTCCAACAATTCATGCCGGGCCATTTCACTATAGCTGCCTTCTTCATCGAGCAATGATGAGACTGAACCGACGATCGAAGCGAGCGGTGTGCGTAATTCATGGGAAATAGAATTGAACAGCGCATTGCGCAAGCGATCTGCTTCTGACAGTAGCGCTGCCTCACGCGCTTTTTCAGCCAGCCTCACCCGCTCAATCGCCAGTGCCGCCAAGCTGGCCCAAGCATCAATCAGGCGTTTTTCTTCCGGCGATACCTGTTTCTGATCCAGTTGAATGCCCAGCACCCCAATCCCCTGCCCACTGGCAATGAGTGGAATGTAGAGGGATTGAACGCCGGAAAGCGTATTGGTTGAGCGACCGGCAGCCTGCCCATGCACATGGGCCCAATTTGCCGCCTCCAGTTCAGCAGACTCTATCATCGCAGAAGTCCTGCTTAGCCGTGTTGGCTCGTGCTTCGCACTGAGCGTGAGATTTCCGTTATCAGCCGGCAATAAGACGCTGACCGTTCGGTTGATTGTTTCTGCTGCCTGCCGCACGATCCCCTGCAAAATCTGATTCAGGTCGACAACCGCCGCAATCTCTTTGCTGAATTCATACAAGGCCCGGGTGCTGCGTTCCCTTCGCCGGGCCGCCTCAGCTTCCGCCCGCAACCATTCCGTTCGGCCGCCAATAACAAAAGCCACAACGAGAAAGATGGCAAAACTCCAGATATGCTGAGCATCGGCGACATTAAAAGTATAGAGCGGCGGGATGAACAGAAAATTAAACTGCGCCACAGCTACCACCGCAACAAAATAGGAGGGCCAGCGCCCCCACCAGAAGGCACTCATCATGACCGGCAACTGATAAATCAGGGCAATATTGATCAGGTCGGCCTCATCGCGGAAAGTAACGCAAACCAAACTCACCACCGCTGTCATGACAAATCCCAGCAGGTATTGTGTTCTATTTACCTGATCTGTGTTGCTCTTTGTTTTAATCGCAGAACCACGTTGTTGCTCGGCTGTTCCCTGAATCACCGTGACATTGATCCCGCCACTGTCGCGGGTCAATTGATCAACGACCGTGCGTTGCCAATAATCGCGCCAACCTTGCGATCGCGGCTTGCCAATGACAATCGATGACACATTATGCCGCTGTGCAGTGTCGAGAATTTCCTGCACCAGATTGTCGCCGACAATCGTCATTGTCCGGGCGCCGAGTTCTTCGGCCAGCTGCAGGTTGCGAGCCGCCCGGTCCCGTTCCTCCTCACTCATCGGTGACGGACGGGTTTGCGCTTCGATATGCAGTGCAATCAATTCCGCCTGAAGCCCTGCAGCCAATCGGTGTGCGGCACGGATGATCTGAGCGGCAAACGGACTGGCGCTGACACAGACCATGACCCGTTCTGCCGCCGGCCAGGGACCGGCAATCTCATGTTCACGCATATACTCATGCAGGTCACGGTCAACCCGTCTGGCGGTAAAACGCAAGGCCAGTTCCCGTAGTGCATTGATATTGCCCAGACGGTAAAACTTCCGCGCCGCCGACGCCGCCGGGTTCATAGCGCCAGATTCGTCGGCTGTCAAACGTTTGATCAGTTCTTCCGCCGAAATATCAATTAATTGGATGCTATCAGCCTGTTCAAGGATATAATCCGGCACCGTTTCTTTGACAATGACGCCGGTAATCTGCGCGACGATATCATTCAAACTTTCGATATGCTGGATATTTAGGGTCGTATAGACGCTGATTCCCGCTTGCAGCAAGTCCTCCACATCTTGGTACCGTCGCAGGTGGCAGGATCCCGCAGCGTTGGCATGCGCCAGTTCATCAACCAG
>CAYLSL010000161.1:0-1099 GCA_964386615.1 uncultured Veillonellaceae bacterium | reverse complement strand
TTCGCATATATTATGTTCCACATTTCAGCGTCACTTCCTGTCAGACAACAAAAAAGCCTTCCGCCGCAAATAAATTGTTGCAACAGGAAAGCTTGTCCAAACGGCGCTGGCCTGACGCACTTCACCGCTTAGGTTGCGGCGCCAAGTGAAATCACTAAAAACAGGGAAATGGGAATCCAGAGCAACGTCGGATAAGTCAGCAGCACCAGCCAGAACAAGGACCCCACAACGAAAGAAACAGTCACCCTGCTGACTAAAGCCGCCCTGGCAGAGCGCATCCAGTTGGTCAGGCAGGCCTTTTTGTCAAGCGCCGTCAGTAGAATCAACATGACACCGATACTGGAAATATAACCAAGCAAGTATAGTATCAGGCTTCGCAAATCCGCCACTGCCATTACGGCAGACAGTGTGTGCAGTGTCATCGCTCGCACCCCGTCTCACAATATACTTCAACACCCTTTGTTGAAATATATTGTAAGTCCATTCGCCGTAAAAATGGCGTCAGAAAACAATGTGAAAATGTAAAGATTCTATAAAGATCCGGTTACGAGACTTCAGCCTCAAAGCGTTGGATGCCGATATTGTCACCAACTAAAATCAACCGGTCCGACTCCATCAATTTTTCCCCCGGGCTGGGCGACAGGGAGATTTTTCCGTTGCGACGAATCGCAATCACCGTAATGCTATATTTTTCCCGCAGATTCGATTCAAACAGGCTTTTTCCGACCAGATCGCCCCTTACATCCACTTCGATAATTCCCAGGTCAGGCGCCACTTCGAAATAATCGATAATATTGGTTGACATCAGGTTGTGCGCAATCCTTTGGCCCATATCGCGCTCGGGGAATACGACCTGGTCCGCGCCGACCTTGTCCAGCATTTTTCCGTGCAAAACGTTGGCGGCTTTGGCGACAATGTGTTTGACGCCCATTTCTTTCAGCAGCAACGTCGTCAATACGCTGGCCTGCACATCATGACCAATGGCTACGACCACCATGTCAAAATTTCTGATTCCGACCGCAGCCAAAGACGCCTCCTCGGTGGTGTCGAGCACAACGGCATGGGTAAAAAACTCCGCCACTTTTTGAATCCGCTCTTC
>CAYLSL010000160.1:0-3795 GCA_964386615.1 uncultured Veillonellaceae bacterium | reverse complement strand
CTGCGCCGCAAATTGATCGGGTTTGAGATGATTGGCCGTGGCGTAGCCCGGGCCGGCTATCCGGTTCACTCTGCGGGAAAAGTAATTGGTGTTGTTACCTCCGGTTCGGTTGCCCCTTCGTTGGGAACGAACCTGGGGATGGCGCTGGTAAGCAGTGATGTCGGGCCTGTAGGAACGGAAATCGAGATTGAAATCAGAGAAAAACCAGTGGCTGCGAAAATTATTGCCAGACCATTTTATCGAAGGAGGAATTAACAATGCAGACGCCAAGCAATCTAAAGTATTCCAAAGAACATGAATGGGTAAGGCTGGAAGCGAACCGTGCAGTTGTCGGCATTACCGACTATGCCCAATCACAGTTGGGGGACATCGTATTTGTTGAATTACCGGCTGTGGGAGCAACGATTGTGTCCGGTAAGCGTTTTTCAGTTGTCGAGTCCGTCAAGGCAGTTTCTGATATTTTTGCGCCAGTGGGCGGAACCATCGTGGCGGTAAACGAAGCTCTCAATGATGCGCCGGAAAAAGTGAACCAGGATCCGTATGGCGAAGGTTGGATTGCCATTGTTGAACTGGCTGACAGTTCAGAATTGGCCGCCCTGATGGATGATAAGGCCTATGCGGAGCAGGTGGCGAAAGGGGGACATTGACGTGACGGGTTGGAGTTATCTGCCGCACACGGAACAGGACCGGCGCGAGATGTTGTCAGCGATCGGGGTTCCTTCGGTGGAAGCCCTGTTCGGCGATATCCCGGCCGAAGTTCGCCTGAAGCGGCCACTTCGCTTACCAGCACCGCTTTCAGAAATGGAACTTAAGGAGCACTTTCAAACCCTGGCGATGAAAGACCGTGATTTTGAACAAACTTTAAGTTTTGTGGGAGCAGGCGCTTACGATCATTATATTCCCAGCGTGGTGAGCCATATTGTCGGTCGTTCCGAGTTTCTAACCGCCTATACCCAGTATCAGCCCGAAATCGCCCAGGGATATCTGCAGGCGCTCTGGGAATACCAAAGCCTGATTTGTCTTTTAACCGGGATGGAAATGGCGGTGACATCGCTTTATGATGGATCGACCGCCATGGCGGAAGCGGCCATGATGGCCTGCGGGATTACCGGGCGCAAAGAAATTCTGGTTTCCCGCACGGTTCATCCGCATTGGCGGGATGTTCTGGCAACTTATGCCCGGGACCGTGACATGGTTGTAACTACTTTCGATTATCGCGACGGGGTGATTGACCAGGCCAAACTTGCCGTGCTGGTGACAGCCAATACTGCCGCCGTTATTTGTCAGACGCCGAATTTCTTTGGCTGTCTGGAAGATTTGCGGGCAGTCGGAGCAATTGCGCAGCAACAGGGTGCCCTGCTTATTACTGCGGTCAATCCGGTTTCGCTCGGCGTGCTTGAGGCGCCTGGCGTGCTGGGGGCAGATATTGTCGTTGGCGAAGGCCAGCCGATGGGGTTGCCGCTGTCTTTTGGCGGCCCATATATCGGCTTTCTGGCGACACGTGACAAATGGCTGCGGCGTACACCGGGCCGGATTGTCGGACAGACGGTGGATCAGGACGGGACCAGGGGATTTGTCCTGACTATCCAGGCCAGGGAACAGCATATCCGTCGGGAAAATGCGACGTCCAACATCTGCTCCAATGAAGCGTTGTGTTCGCTGGCTGTTGCCGTTTATTTATCGGCGCTGGGCAAGGAAGGGTTGCGTACGGTGGCGGAACTGTGCCTGCAAAAAGCTAATTTTGCATTACAGGAAATCACCGCAGTTCCCGGGTTCAAACCGGAATTCAGCCAGCCGTTTTTCAACGAATTTGTTGTGCGCTGTCCGGCGCCGCCGCAGAATCTCAATGATGAGTTGCGTGAAGCCGGTGTAGTGGCAGGACTTGATCTGGGCAAATACTATCCTGAGTTGGCTGGGTGCATGTTGACAGCCGTGACGGAAAAAAGAACAAGGGAAGAAATCGAACTGTTGGCTGGACTGCTGAAGGAGGTGTCAGTCGGATGAGAAGTTCTGCTGCATTGATCTTTGAACTGAGTCGCCCGGGGCGACGCGCCATGGACTTGCCGCAATCGGATGTTCCGGCGGTGGATGTTGCCAGTCTGATTCCGCCCCAATTCCGCCGCAGCGAACCGGCGATGCTGCCTGAAGTCAGTCAACTCGATCTGGTGCGTCATTTTACCGCACTATCGCAACGTACTTTTGGCGTTGATTCGGGCTTCTATCCCTTGGGATCCTGCACGATGAAATACAACCCGAAAGTGAATGAGGATATCGCAGCTATGCCGGGCTGGTCCGGATTGCATCCGTTTGAAGCGTCGCGTGATGCCCAGGGGGCGTTGCAGTTGATGTATGAACTGCAACAGATGCTGGCGGAGATTTCCGGTATGGATGCAGTGACTTTGCAACCGGTTGCTGGCGCCCATGGCGAACTGACTGGTCTGAAGCTAATCCGGGCCTATCATCGGAATCGGGGTGAGAACCGGACGAAGGTGATTGTGCCTGACTCGGCGCATGGGACCAATCCGGCGACAGTCAGCGTATGCGGCATGGAAACGGTGGAAATAAAATCACATCCTGATGGCGCGATTGACCTCGATGCCTTGCGGGCGGCTGTTGATTCGGATACTGCCGCGCTGATGCTGACTAATCCGAGTACGCTGGGGTTGTTCGAAAAGAATATCTGTGCCGTGACCGAAATCGTCCATGCCGCCGGCGGACTGGTCTATTATGACGGAGCGAATGCCAACGCGGTGATGGGATTGACCAGACCGGGCGACATGGGATTTGACGTGATTCATTTCAATCTGCATAAAACATTCAGCACTCCGCATGGTGGTGGCGGTCCAGGAGCGGGTCCGGTTGGCGTCAAGAAGATATTGGAACCGTTTCTGCCGATTCCGGTTGTTATGCAGGATGCTGACGGCATATACCGGTTCGTTGAGGACAGGCCACTGTCAATTGGTCGCATGCATTCATTTTACGGCAACTTTGGCATCCTCATCCGCGCCTATGCCTATATTTTGTCGATGGGAGCGGCAGGATTGCGTCAAGTCAGCGAGGACGCGGTGTTAAATGCAAATTACTGTCTGGCCAGACTCCGTGATGTTTACCATGCGCCGTTTGACAGGCATTGCATGCATGAATGCGTCCTGACCTCGCAAAAACAAAACCCGCAGGGAATTCGAACCCTGGATATTGCCAAACGCTTGCTGGACTATGGCGTGCATCCGCCGACCATCTATTTCCCGTTGATTGTTGCAGAAGCCTTGATGATCGAGCCGACGGAAACCGAGAGCAAAGAAACGCTTGATGCCTTCGTGGCAATTATGCGGCAAATTGCTTCCGAAGCAACGGAAAATCCTGATCTGATCCATCAGGCACCGACCACTACTGTTGTCGGGCGGCTGGATGAAGCAGCTGCAGCGCGAAAACCAAACTTGCGCTGGAAACCCGCCTGATGCTGCCTGTCAACAAAACCACAAGAGCCGCCAACTGGCGGCTCTTGTGTGATCAACCGGCCCCTGCGGCATGGAATATGGCAGCCGACGAGGCGATGCTGATCGCGCTTAGCGAGGGCAAGATTTCACCCAGTCTGCGATTTTATGGCTGGGATCCGCCGGCAGTCAGTATCGGCTATTTCCAAAAACTGAACATGGAAATAGATGTTGCTGCCTGTGCAGAGAATGAGATCGAGGTTGTGCGCCGCTTGACCGGCGGACGGGCTGTTTTGCATGAGGCGGAACTGACGTATAGTCTGGTGGTGCGCGAAGACGCTCCCGGTATTCCGACCAGCGT
>CAYLSL010000159.1:0-3803 GCA_964386615.1 uncultured Veillonellaceae bacterium | reverse complement strand
TTGAAGATGGCCGCAAAATATTATCCAATGTGATTGCTTCGCAGATTCCGGTCCATCAGAAATATGGCGGAGTCGTGCCGGAACTGGCTTCCCGGCGGCATGTGGAAGATGTGATTCCGGTTATTGATCAGGCGTTGTCGGCTGCTGGCGTCGGTTTGACCGATCTAGATGCGATTGGCGTTACTTTCGGGCCGGGACTGGTCGGCGCACTGCTGGTTGGTGTCGCAGCTGCCAAGGCGTTGGCGTTTTCGACTGCGATCCCGCTGATTGGCGTACACCATCTGGAAGGGCATATGTTTGCGCCGCTACTCACGCATCCGGACCTTGTTCCGCCGTTTGTCGCATTGATTGTTTCCGGCGGCCATACATCACTGGTTCATGTACGTGACTATTCGTCGTTTCAGTTATTGGGCCAGACAAGGGATGACGCGGCTGGCGAAGCCTTTGATAAAGTCGCGCGGGTGTTGGGGTTGCCGTATCCGGGCGGTCCGCAGGTGGAAGCATTGGCAAAGACGGGAAATCCATCGGCCATTCGCTTTCCCCGCTCTTTTTCCGGCGATGGGACCTTTGAATTCAGTTTCAGCGGATTGAAGTCGGCGGTAATCAATACGCTGCACACCGCTTCCCAGCGGAATGAAACGTTGGTAGCGGCAGATGTGGCGGCGTCCTTTCAGGCTGCGGTTGTGGATATCCTGGCGGAAAAGGCATTGCAGGCGGTGCAATATTGCGAAGTTTCATCATTGGTGCTGTCGGGCGGCGTCGCTGCCAATGGGACCCTGCGCCTGGAGCTTGACCGACGCTGCCGGTTGGCGGGGGTTCGTCTGTATAGTCCAGACACGATTTTATGTACGGACAACGCCGCCATGATTGGCTGCCGGGCTTATTATCAATTGCAAGCCGGAGACATTGCTGACCTCAGTTTGAATGCAATTCCCAGTCTGCCACTCGGTGGAAAACCTTAAAAGGATAATGTGGATACTCTATACAAAGATGTTTTAAAGCCGAAAAAACAGGCTAATTATCCTGTGGATAAGCTTGTTGATATTGTGGATAACTCTGGGATAAACCGTGGAAATATTTTTCGGTGAGGAGTGCGAGTGGCCAACATTATGACCATGCTGGATGTACATTTGCCGTTGGTGGCCAAGTTTTCGGCCACAGAAATTGGTTTGCTGGAAAAAATACATGATCGTCTCGAATTAGCCGGTGATATTTCGCATGCGCAGGTCAGCCTGTATGTTCGGGTGGGCCGATCAAAGAAAGTTGCCCTGATTGGGCAGACTCATGCGCGCAACAGTCTTTCATTGCAACGACCTGGGCTGGACGGTGCGACTTTTGCCGCTGCCGAAGAACCCTTGGTATGGAAGACGATGGAAACCGGCGAACGAATTACCGGGCAAAGGGAATGGGCTTTAGGAATGGAACCGCTGTTTATGGAAACCTTTCCGGTAAAAACGGCCAAAGGGAAAATCGTGGCGGTGTTGAGTTTTGAGTTGAGCGGTGAAGATACCGGCGCCGATCATCAGATTTTGCTGGAAACGGTTTATATGTTACTGGTTTCAGATTTTGACCCGCAGAAAAAATCGGTGTATCGCCCGTTGTTTTCGCAGGACGGCATTCTGGTCGTCAATGAACGGGGCCAGATCATTTATGCCAATGCGGCTGCGGCAGGAATTTACCGGGTGCTTGGCGTGGGGCGGCTGCTGGGACGCCGGGTGCACGAACGGGCCCTGTCATTCCGTTTGGCGCAAAAAGCGGCAATTACCGGCCAGCCGCAGGAAATGGAAGTTGAAGTCGCCGGATTGGTTCTGTCGGAAAAAGCTGTACCGGTTGTACAGGCAGGAAAAACTTTGCGGATGTTGCTGTTTGTCGCAGATGTCACGCAACTGCGAAAAAAAGAAAAGGAATTGCTGGTTAAATCGGCGGTAATCCAGGAAATTCATCACCGGGTCAAGAATAATCTTCAGACCATCGCCAGTCTGCTCCGGCTGCAGGCGCGTCGCAGCGAGTCGCCTGAAGTCAAGGCGGCTTTGCGGGAAAGCGTTAACCGGATTCTCAGCATTTCGTTGGTGCATGAGTTTTTATCGCAGCAGGATGAAGAAGTGATCGATGTGGCGGAAGTCGCCCGCAATATTTACGACTTGGTAATTCAGAGCATGATCGAACCGGGTTTTGCCATAGAAAAAATATTTGAGTCGGAACCTGTGATTCTGCCGTCGGAACGGGCCAGCAGCCTGGCGCTGGTAGTGAACGAACTGGTGCAAAATGCGATTGAGCATGGCTTTATTGGTCGCAGCAGTGGTATTATAGGATTACGATTGTCAGTTGCATCCGAGACGGCCTATCGTTTGGAGATCTATGACAACGGCATCGGGTTGCCGGCCGGGTTTGACCGGGCCAAGACCAAGAGTTTGGGAATTCAGATTGTACGGACCCTGGTGGAAACCGATCTGGGGGGAACCTTTGAACTGTTTAGCAGCGGCGGAACTCATGCAGTGATTACGATACCCCGCACTTAGGAGGGAGAACGAAAATGGACAGCTTGCGAATTCTGATTGCCGACAATGAATCGATTATTCGGATGGATTTGAAGGAACTGCTGGAAGAAGCCGGGCATGAAGTCATCGGCGAAGCGGCGGATGGACTCAAAGCTGTCGAATTGACGCGGAAACTGAAACCGGATCTGGTGATCATGGATATCAAGATGCCGGAGATGGATGGGATCGCAGCCGCCAAGCTGATTTCCAATGAAAAACTGGCGCCGGTTCTGCTGCTCACCGCATACAGTCAGAAAGAAATTGTTGAGAAGGCCAAGGATTCCGGAGTTTTGGCTTATCTGGTCAAACCGGTGAAGGAAAGCAACCTGTTCCCGGCGATGGAAATAGCGCTGTCACGCTTTAAAGAATATATGGAAATTGAACAGGAACTGCTTGACCTGCGCAATTCCCTGGAGACCCGCAAGATTCTTGACCGGGCCAAAGGCCTGCTGATGGATGCATATAATCTGAGTGAGCAGGAAGCTTTCCGCCGTATCCAGCAATACAGCATGGCCAAGCGCAAATCGATCCGCGAAGTGGCGGAAGCAATTATCGACGCCTCAAAAAAGAAAGCACGCTAAGCGGGCAAGGAGCAACAAATGGCGGAACGTCGTACCCAGCGCCATTTCGTGTCAGGGAAAAACGCTTTGCGTCTCTGGCCGGAACTTGTTCATCCTGTCAAAGCGGTTTTCTATTTTTGTGTTCTTTATATAGCGCGGTTTAGTCCGTCATTTCGTCTGAAAAATTCGTTGTACCGGATGATTGGTGCAAAGGTGGGTGATCACGCTTCACTGGCGCCCGGTGTGATGTTGGACATGCTGTTTCCCGACCAGATTGAAATTGGCGATAATGTTGTGATTGGCTTAAATACCACCGTTCTCGCCCATGAATTTTTGGTGCGCGAATGGCGGATCGGCAAAGTTGTAATTGAAAAAGATGTAACTATTGGCGCGAATTGCACGATCTTACCCGGTGTGATTATTGGCGAAGGCGCCGTTGTTTCGGCGATGAGCCTGGTAAACCGGGATATTCCACCCCGGTCATTCTGGGGCGGCATACCGGTGCGCGAAATCCAACCGGCGTCAGAGATTGAATGATACAGCTAGCCAAGAGTTCCTGAAAAACTTTGTTCAGGGACTCTTGATTTTTTTAAACGGATTGGTTATGATAAGAAAGGAATTAGCACTCGAATGATGTGAGTGCTAACAAACAAAAAACATCATCACTAAGGGAGGAAAACGCAATGTCTGACAAAATCAAACCGTT
>CAYLSL010000158.1:0-3815 GCA_964386615.1 uncultured Veillonellaceae bacterium | reverse complement strand
ACCATGCCGCTGTAGGTCGCCGACAACAGGGAGTTGCCGCCGAGCCGGTTGGCGCCATGATACATGTAGTCGCATTCGCCAGCGGCGAACAATCCGGGAATGTTGGTCATGTGGCCGTAGTCGGTCCACAGGCCGCCCATCGAATAGTGCATGGACGGGAAAATCTTCATCGGCACTTTGCGCGGGTCTTCGCCAACGAAATTTTCGTAAATCTCGATGATCGCGCCCAGTTTGCGGTCGATCTCTTTTGGATCAAGGTGGGTCAGGTCGAGATTGACCAGGTTTTTGCCTTCAATCCCCAGCCCCATTTCGGTACAGACTTTGAAAATAGCCCGGGCTGCGATATCGCGCGGCACCAGATTACCATAGGCAGGGTACCATTCTTCAAGGAAATACCAGGGTTTTCCGTCTTTGTAGGTCCAGATCCGGCCGCCTTCGCCGCGGGCCGATTCCGACATCAGCCGGCGCTTGTCTTCGCCTGGCAATGCTGTCGGATGGATCTGGATAAACTCGCCGTTGCCATAGATGGCACCCTGTTGATAAGCGATGGAAGCTGCCGAACCGGTGGAGATCGTACCATTGGTACTGCGGCCGAACACCATGCCGATGCCGCCGGTGGCAATGATCACGGCATCCGCGGTAAACGCTTCCATTCTCATGTCATACATATTCTGGGCCACGATACCGCGGCACTCGCCGTTATCATCGAGAATCAGCCGGACAAATTCCCACTGCTCAAACTTTTTGACCAGCTTCTGATCTTCATAGCGCCGCACCTGCTCGTCAAGCACGTATAGCAGCTGTTGTCCGGTACTGGCGCCGGAGAACGCGGTCCGGGTATGTTTGGTGCCGCCGAAAGGCCGCAGGTCGAGCAGTCCTTCCGGGGTACGGGTAAACATCATGCCCATGCGGTCCAGCAGGTGAATCAGGCCCGGCGCCGCATCACACATCGCTTTTACCGGCGGCTGGTTGGCCAGAAAATCACCGCCCAGCACCGTATCCTCGAAGTGCTGGCGGGTAGAGTCGTTTTGTCCTTTAGTATTCAGGGCGCCGTTAATACCGCCCTGGGCACAGGCGGTATGAGAACGTTTCACCGGCACCATCGAAAACAGGTCGACATTTTGTTTGAGTTCCGCGATGCGCACCGTGGCCATCAGGCCGGCCGCGCCGCCGCCAACAACGATTATCTTCATTATCTCACCGCCCCCTATACCCGGAAATATGTGAGCGCCACGAGTCCGCCGGCATTAAGCAGCGCAAACAGGGCCCACGCAACATATTGACTGACCTTTTGGGCCCGCGGCCCGGCGGTGATCCCCCAGGTGATCAGGAAGGTCCACAATCCGTTGGTCAGGTGGAAGATCGCACAGGCCAACCCAAGCGCATGCAGGCCAAGCACGACCGGGTCGGCAAAAATCTTGGCAACCTGTGAAAAGGTTACCACCTGTCCCAAGCCGGCGCCGCCGAAGCGGAACAGCCAGACATGCCAGCCAACAAAGGCAATCGTGATATAGGCCGTAATCCGCTGCAAATAAAAATTCCAGTTACGGGTATAAGAATATTTTAGTACATTATTCTTTGATTCAAACGCGATGACAATCCCGTACAGGCCATGAAACAACAGCGGCGCGGCAATAAACAAAATCTCCAGTGCATGTAGCATCGGTAAACTTTGTAAAAAGGCCGTGGCGGCATCAAACGCCTTGGGACCGACAATTGCCCGGCTGATCGTAAAGACATGCTCCAACAGGAAAAAGGTTAGTGGCACGACTCCCATCAGGGAGTGTATCCGCTTCAGATAGAACTCATTGGTATTCAACGCTGCATCCCCTCCTTGCTTTTGCCCGGACTATTCCTGAACGTAAGGTGCCTGACCGACTTGATAGAAATCTTTGCCTTCCGCATCCATCACGACAATCATCGGGAAATCTTCCACTGTCATGCTGGCGACTGCTTCCGGCCCCAGTTCCTCATAGGCAAGAACTTTATATTCTTTGACCCGTTTGGCAATCAAGGCGCCAGCGCCGCCCACGGCCGCGAAATAAACCACGCCATGTTTCTTCATCGCATCGATGACTGCCTGGCTGCGATTGCCTTTGCCGATCATGCCGCGCAACCCGTGTTCAATCAAGCGCGGCGTGTAGCTGTCCATCCGGCCGGACGTCGTCGGACCGGCGGAGCCGATCGGTTCGCCCGGTTTGGCCGGCGAAGGGCCGACGTAATACACGACCTGGTCCTTCAGATCCACCGGCAGCGGTTGTCCGGCGTCCAGCGCCTCCACCATCAGCTTGTGCGCGGCATCGCGGGCGGCAATGATCGTTCCCGAAATCAATACGCTATCGCCGGCTTTCAGCGAGCGGGCGACGGATTCATCAAATGGCGCGGTGATACGAATCGGTTGTGTTGCCATATCTGTCAGCCCTCCTTATAACTCTACTTCGGCGTGCCGGGCCGCATGACAATTGATATTGACTGCAACCGGCAAGCTGGCGATGTGCGTGGGATACCATTCAATATTGACTTTGAGCGCTGTGGTGCGACCGCCGAGTCCTTGCGGTCCGATACCGGTTTTATTGATCAGGGTCAGCAGTTCTTCTTCGAGTGCCGCATAGCGTGGATCAGCATTGCGGCTTTCAATATCGCGAGCCGCCGCACGCTTGGCGCAAATCGCCGCCATTTCCATCGTGCCGCCGAGTCCGACGCCGACCACCATCGGCGGGCAGGAGTTCGAACCGGCTGCCTTGACCACATCAAGCACGAATTTTTTCACGCCGGCAACACCGTCCGCCGGCACCATCATTTTCAGGGCGCTCTTGTTTTCCGACCCGGCGCCTTTAGGCGCCAGTTTGATTTTTACTTTGTCGCCGGGCACGATCCGGGTGTGGATGACCGCCGGCGTGTTGTTCTTGGTGTTGGTCCGCTCAAACAGAGGCTCCGCCACGGCGGACTTACGAAGATAGTATTCTACATACCCCTTGGCGACTCCTGCGTGAATCGCCTCTTCCAGCGCACCGCCGGTCAGGTGCACTTCCTGGCCCACCTCGACAAACACGATCGCCAAGCCGGTATCCTGGCAGATCGGCATATCCTCGTTGCGGGCGATGTCGGCATTTTCCAGCAGTTGTCCCAGGATTTCCTGACCGCTGGGGGAGGGTTCATTGGTCCGTGCTTTTTGGAACGCTTCATAGACATCCTTGGGCAAGTAACAGTTCGCCTGTTTGGCCAATTGGGCAACAGCCTCCGTGATAGCTGACACCTGAAGTTCTCGCATATTCTTCCCTTCTTTCCTGATGATTTGAACCGGCTATACCCTGGATACAGAGCCGTTTGCAACAACGGCCTTTCTCAAGACAGGATATAACCGGTTTTCCCTGCACAGGTTTCTGCGCTTACCAGAGTCCGACCATTTTCCACCAAAATGCGCCGAAGCCAATGAAAATAACCATATTGATCAGCGAAACGATAAAGCCGAGTTTCCACCAGGTGCCTTGCGGCGTGTATCCGGCACCATAGTAAATCGGCGCCGGTCCTGTGGAATAGTGGGTTAAGCCGCCGAACAGGGCAGAAATAACGCCCAGGCTCATCGCTGCCAGGAAGGGAGGCGCGCCGGTACCGACCGCTACCGCCAAAAAGGCGGCATACATGGCCGTAACGTGCGCTGAAAGGCTGGCAAAGGCATAGTGCGAATACATGTAAACAAGAAGCAGGATTCCGAGCGCGACCATCCATGAAATGCCTGCCAGCGAACCGGCCACCAATTTGGCAAACCAGGCGATCAGGCCTACCTTGTTCAGCGCACCGGCCATACTGATCAG
>CAYLSL010000157.1:0-3898 GCA_964386615.1 uncultured Veillonellaceae bacterium | reverse complement strand
CGGGCAGCGATGGAATTGCAAAACGGCCAACTGGTGAATCTGGGGTTTGGCATGCCGACACAGGCGTCCAACTATTTGCCGGCAGGCGTAAAAGTAATGTTTCATGCGGAAAATGGCGTTTTTGGCGTTGGGCCGAAACCGAAGGCTTCGGAAGCAAAAGCGGATATGACCAATGCCGGGTCAGAACCGGTGACTCTCGTTCCCGGCGCTGCGATCATGGATCTGGCGACTTCCCTTGGCGCCATGCGCAGCGGGTTGTTGGACGTGACCATTTTGGGCGCGCTGGAAGTCGATCAGCTCGGAAACATTGCCAACTGGGCGGTCGACCGCAATGGCAAATGGTGGCCGGGTATCGGCGGTGCGATGGATCTGTGCTATGGCACGAAAAAGGTCATTGCCTGCCTGATGCACGCGGACAAAGGCGGCGAATCGAAGATCATGAAAAAATGCACACTGCCGCTGACAGGCAAGAACTGCGTCAGTACCATCATCACCGACAAAGCGGTGTTTGAAGTCGGTGACAAAGTGCTGATTCTGAAAGAGCATGCACCGGGCGTCAGCCTGGATGAAATCAAACGCCTCACCGAGGCTGATTTTGTCGTTTCGGATACGTTTTGTGAAATGAAACTCGACTAAACGGGGGGGAGTCCATAGTGGCGCAAACTGCAGATGCAATGCTGGATGGCGTCAGGCTATTCGCAGCGGAAAAACTACGGCCCCTGGCCCGGGAGCTGGATAGCGCGGGGAGATTTCCCGAAGAATTGCTGGGCGATATGCGATCAATTGGCCTGTTTGGCCTGAATTATCCAATAGAGTTTGGCGGGGGCGGCTACGATTCGGTCGCCACCCACCAGGCGATGAGTGAAATCGCCCGTGTCAGCGCCGGTGTAGCCCTTACCCTTCATGTTCACTACATGGCGGTCGATGTCTTGCTGCGGTTTGGCACAAGCGGACAAAAACAAAAGTACCTGAGTAAATTGATTGCCGGCGAACAGATTGCCGCATTTACAATCAGTGAAGGCGGCGCCGGGTCCGACGCAGCAGCAATAAAGGCTGTTGCTGTCGCGGACGGCACGGGCTGGCTGCTGAACGGAACCAAGTATTTCTGCACCAACGGCGGGTTGGCCGATCTGTACTTTGTCGCGTTCAAGACCGATCCTGCCGCCGGGGCCAAAGGAATCAGCCTGTTTATCGTCGAGAAAGGAGCCGCTGGCTTTAGCATCGGCGCCTGTGAGGAAAAAATGGGTTGCCGCAGTTCGGTCACCACCGGGCTGGTATTCAGTAATTGCCATGTTCCGGCAGAAAACATGCTTGGTTTGGTCAACGAAGGATTCAAACTGGCGATGTTCGGCCTGACCGGCGGTCGGCTCGGCATGGCGTCGATGGGATTGGGAATTGCCGAGGCCGCGCTGACGGAAGCGGCGACCTACGCCAATCAGCGGCAGGCGTTCGGCAAACCGTTGACGGCGTTGTATGCGGTCCAGGAAATGCTGGCCGATATGTATGTGGCGCTGGAGAGCAGCCGGCTGATGGTCAATGCCACCGCTGCGCTTCGCGATTCCGGCCGCGACTATTCGCTGGAAACCTCTGTCGTCAAACTGCAGGTTGCCCGGGCGGCGACGGAGATTTGCCACAAGGCGGTGCAGATTCTTGGCGGTCATGGTTACATGAAACACAATCCACTGGAGCGCTATGCCCGCGATGCCCGTTTGATGGATATCGGCGTCGGCGCGTCGGAAGTGCTGAAAATGGTTGTTGGCGGGGCAGTGGCCCGGCAATACTCCCAGAAACCGACAGGATAATAAAAAAAGGAGCAATGAAGCATGGAATATGTAGTGCGCCGGAAATTTGACAGCAAACTGACCACAGGCGTGGTCGGCGTGGTCATCTGTTTCCTCTACGCAATCGTGTATTGGCCGATCTGGGCCTTTGCCGCCAAGGCGATCATTACCGCCACCGCCGCCAAAGGATTGGCACTGGTGGATGCCAAGACCGCCGGTAAATTCGTGGCCGTATTCGCCGAAGGCACATTCTTTTGGTGCAGTATCAACGCCTGGATCTGGCAGACCCTGATCTTTGGCAACTACGGCAAATACAGTCAGGGCGAGCTGCAGCCCAAAGCCGGTATCTGGTATACGTTCCTCAGTTTTGTCTGCGGCACGGTCGCCTATCTGGTGATCATTTCCTTCCTTGGTCTGTGGTGGAAACCGTTTAGCTTGTCGCTGATGTTTTCGCCGCAAAGCGCCGCCGAGCTCCATCTGGCGATGGAAGGCTGGGAAGCGTCCAACTTCTATGTTTTGCCGGTAATTATCGCCCAGATCCCTTTTGTATCCTTGTTCCAGAAAAAGCCCTGGGCCGGCAACCTCAAGCCGCCCTATGACGGACTGGCCGTGATGATGACCAGCTCGGTGTTCGCGCTGATTGTCTGGTTTGGCATGTTTATCCCCAGCTTCTTTCACCTGCAGATCGGCGGGCATGCCATTACCGGTCAGCCGCTCGGTTCCTGGCCGGCAGTGTTGGCGTTCTGCCAGGGGTTCATCTTCTGGTTTCTGATGCCGGCCGAAGGCGGCGAGAGCTACCCCTACAAGGCGATTACGGCAAAACAACCCTGGATGGGGCTGGCCGGTTTAGTCGTGTCCCTGGTTTGCGGCGGATTCCTGATGCCGATGTTTTACAACGGACTGATCAAGGCGTTTGATATCAATCCCGGCGTCAATCCCAATCTGACCGCCGCATCGCTCGAATTGTCACTGATCGTCTTTATGCTTTGCTGGCATCATCTGTTCGACGACTATCCCGGCGCCGATATAGAGCCGGGACTGGCAAAACGGGTCATCACCCGCATGGTCATCTGGGTTGCCGGCGGTACGGTGTTTGGCTTTGTCTGGCTAAAATGCTACAAACTGTTGCCGTTTGCCGGCAACGACCTGGGTTGGGGTTACCCGGTCATGGGGATGCTGGCCGGACAATTCGCACTGCTGATGGTGTTCCTCTACTTCAACACTTTCTTTGACAAGTGGCCGCTGGTCACCAAGGAAGCCGTCAAGTCGGGTCGCTAGAGAACTGCACACAGGAAAAACAGACAACAGGGGCAATGGTAGCGCTCAGCTACCATTGCCCCTGTTGCTTTATCGCTTCTACATTACGATGGTCAGGTGATTGCGGCCGGCGACAGCCGAATAGTGACTGCTTTTGGCCAACTTTTCGATCAGCCGCAGCGACAGGTTGTCGTCATCCGGCAGCGCCAGGAAAGGATTTTGTCCGGCTCCGGCATAATCGAACAACAACTGGAATTCGCCGGTTTTCTCAGAGTATTCCAGGGTCAGGTCGATTGCCGGGTCGCCGGGGAATAGCGGCAGCAACAGTTGTCCCAAAACTTCCTCCACGACCAGCAGGATGTGGTTGACAGTTCGCTTGTCGGCGGTATGGCGGGCGCAAAATAGCTCAATGTTGGCATTCAGCTTGTATAGGTCAAAGTGTTGACTGATGATGGTTTCGCTCAGCTTGCGGATTCTTTGGATAAAGATCCGTGTTTTTTCTTTTTGCGGGTTTTCAAAAATGTCGCCCGGTTTTCCTTCCTCATAAATGATTCCTTCATCCATGTAAAACACGCGGCTGGACACATTTTTGGCAAAATCCATTTCATGGGTCACGATCGCCATCGTCATGCCTTCTTTGGCCAGTCGGCGGATGACTGCCAGCACCTCGCTGACCATGGTGGGGTCAAGCGCTGATGTCGGTTCATCAAACAGAATGATTTCCGGGTCCATCGCCAGGCAGCGGGCGATTGCAACCCGTTGTTTTTGACCGCCGGACAGTTCATCGGGAAAATTGTCGACCTTCTCCGACAGTCCGACCGATTTGAGCAGTTCAATCGCTTTGGCTTCGGCTTCCTGGC
>CAYLSL010000156.1:0-3906 GCA_964386615.1 uncultured Veillonellaceae bacterium | reverse complement strand
CTGTTTTGAATGAATTTTTTGTTTTGGCATAGAGGCTGGTTTTTAGGAGAAAAGTCATGGATATCTTCCAGATTTACGAACTGATCTATTATTTCATGCTTGCAGTCTGTATCGCGATATTTATCAGCGGCATCGATGATGCTTTCATTGATGTGGTGTATTGGGTTCGCACCAGCTACCGGGCTTTGCATCGAAAATTTGTCCGCGAATCCAAACGCCGCAAGGCCATAAAAATCGAAGAACTGCTGCAAAAACCGCAAAATCCGTTTGCGATCATGGTGCCGGCCTGGGATGAGTCGAATGTGATTGCAACAATGCTCACAACGACGATTGATTTTTTCGACTACGACAATTATCAGATTTTCGTCGGCGCCTACCAAAATGACCCGCAGACCATCAATGAAGTGAAGCGGATGACTCGCCAATTTCCCCGGATTCAGTTGGTGGTGGTGCCGCATGACGGACCGACCAACAAGGCCGATTGCCTAAACTGGATCATCCAGGCGGTTTTTTTATTTGAAGAGCAGACCCGGCAGAAGTTTGCCGGGATTATCATGCATGACAGCGAAGATGTCGTCCATCCTTTGGAATTGCGATTATACAATTGGTTGATTGACAGGGTCGGCCTGATCCAGATTCCGGTGCGAACCATAGAGCCGATTTGGCACCAATTTGTTGCCGGCACCTATTTGGATGAATTTGCCGAGTGGCACTGCAAAGACCTGATTGTTCGCGAAGTGCTGGGGAAAATAGTGCCCAGCGCCGGGGTGGCGACTTGCTTCAACCGTGATGCGATTGAATTCCTGACCCGTGAAAACCGCAACCAGCCCTTTAACACCGGAAGCCTGACCGAAGACTATGATATCAGCTTCCGATTAAGCAAAGCCGGTCTGAAACAAATATTCGTCAACTTTCCGGTAGAATTTGAATTCACGCAACGCAACTTCAAGGGCGAACTGATCCAGGCAAAAAAAATGATTCCCATTGCCGTTTCGGAATTTTTCCCCGCTCAGTTCTGGTCAGCTGTCCGGCAAAAATCACGCTGGGTGATCGGCATCGCCTTGCAGGGCTGGACGAATCTGGCCTGGGATGGCAATCTGGCCCGGAAATACTTCTTTTTGCGCGACCGTAAGGGTCTGGTCGTTCATTTTGTCAGTTTGATGGCCTATTTATTGGTTCTGATTTATTTCCTGATTTGGTTCGGCGTAGAATTCCTCGGTGGACCGACTTTTCCCTATGCACTGCCAGCCTGGCTATTGTGGGCCAATTCATTGCTGCTGCTAAACCGGCTCGTGCAACGGATGATTTTTGTCGGGTATCTGTATAGCTGGCGTCAGTCTTTGTTGGCGATTCCCCGGGTGGTGGTCTGTAATTTCATTAATTTTTTTGCCACCGTGCGGGCTGTGAACCGCTTTTTTGGCGCCATGATCAAAGGCAAGCCGCTGACTTGGGAGAAGACAGACCACCAGTATCCCAACATGGATCAACTGGCGCAAAAACGCAAATTTCTGGGAGAACTGTTACTTGAACAACAGGTAATTGATGAGGTGCTGTTGGCAAGAGCTTTGGCAATCAATGAAACAACCGGTCGATCATTGGGGCGGGTTCTGGTGGAAGGGGATTGTATCGATGAAGAGAGCGTGGCAGATGCGATCTGCCGGCAAACCGGCTATCCGCGGGCCCATCTGGCAACAGAAGAAGTGACGCTGCCAATGGATTTTTTCCCGACTACCCTCACGAGCAAATACCGGATATTTCCGCTGCAGATCGATCATCTGGAAAAATTGCGCCTGGCCGTTACAGGACCCTTGTTGCCTGCTGCCCAGTCGGAAATCAAAAAAATCACGGACCGGACATTAGCTCCTGTCGTTGTATCAGATCATGAGATGGATCAACTGTTACGTGCAAGTGGCGTCACTATAGAATCTTACATCGATTTACTGGAGGAAAAATTGTGCGCAACCCGATTCGCTCCCCCCAAGTCCGAGAGTTAGGCTGGAGAACTGTTGTAACAATAATTTGTCTCTGTTTGGCTGGCATGACGTCTCTGCCGGCTGCGTTGGCCTATCAGACGGAGGTTCTATATGGAGACGGATTTATTCATGCGGACAAAGCTTATGCTTATTTTGCGCAAGGGCAATACGCGGCAACGGAACGTGAAGTTCAGTCTGCATTGCGGTATTATCCGGCGCATCCGCGGCTGTTGTTACTGTTGGCGCAGGCAGTGGAACGTCAAGGGGATACTGCCACCGCATTGCGCCTGCTGACAGATCTTAACGCCAATCATCCTGGTTTTGCCCAGGCCTTGGCGATCCGGGGCTATTTTCATGCGAAACTGGCCGATCATATAGCGGCGGTGCAGTACTTCCAACTGGCATTGAATTCGGCCGACAACGAGAATGTGGATCGCGAAGGGCTACGAGTCAATCTGATCGACTCGGCAATGCGTTCCAAGCAACCGAAACTTGCAGCCGACTACCTGCAACCGGAAGACCCGGCACCGCTGCGGATTCAGTTGGTACGGCAGCTGATTGAAGCCAACGATAACCAAACCGCTTTAAAAGTGCTGGAAACAGTTCCCGCAAGCGGGATCTCTCGTGTGGCTCAGGCCGAGCTGCTGTTTTTGCGTGGCTCCATTCTGGAACAAACAGGGCAGACGGCCGCTGCTTTGGCAACATTTGATGAAGTGTTGAAACTGGTTGCGACGGGAGAATCTCCCTATCTGAAATCGGAATCCCTCTGGAAGCTGGCTGAAGCGGCAGAACGACGCGGTGATGTAGGACAGGCATTAAAGCTTGGCGCTGATTCGGTTCGGGCTTTGCCGGACAATACCATCCGGCGGCTGCAGTTTGCTTACATGGCCAAGCGGCACAAACAGGACAGGATTGCAGCCGAACACATGGAATATGCGATACGGCTCGATCCCAACATCCCGCTCGCCGTGCTGCAGGACGCGGCATATAGTTTGAAGCGGCTTGGTGAAAACAAAAAAGCAATGCATTATTTTGAACGCAGTCTGGACAAGCAAATAAAGCCGGAGTCTTTGCCGGCGGCCCAACAACAGAAGGCGATCGAACTCAATTATGACTTGCGGCGTGAACATGAAACACTGGAGAAAACCTGGGGGATGTATACTTCATTCACCTATTGGCGGCCCACTGTGGGCGACGCAGTTTTACAAGGGTCGCAGGAGTTTTTCTGGCAACCCTACAACAGGAACGGTCGCAAGCTGCTCGTCTTCAACCGTTATTATGGCAACATCTGGAGCCAGGCGCCGGATGCAAAAGGACCGTATGACTGGTCGCCAACCGTGGCCAGCTCTGGCTGGAGTACGGCGCAAGGCGGAATCGGAATCAGCTGGAAACCATTGACGGATGCCAACCTGGTTTTGACAGCGGAAAAACTATTTCCGGCTGGGCAGCAAGGCATCAATGACTGGTTGTACCGGGTCGGCTACAGCTGGGACCGCGGCTATGAGTTCAAACCGTATGTGAAAAGTTGGCCTTATGTGACGGTGTATGCCGAATATGATCAATGGGCATCCAGCGGAAGGCAGATATTCGGCATGGAAACACGCTGGGGGCGCAGCACACGGTTGGGCGAGCGATCCTCCCGGGCCGTCTTCACACCGCATCTTTTCTTTACGGCAAGCTACGATTCCGGCTACGATGACAATGGCGGACAAACCCGCCTGGCGATGGCAGCCGGTCCGGGCTTTGTCTATCGCAAGTGGTACCGGGAAGATAAATACAATGCACCCCGATCCTATTGGGACCTGACGGTTCAATATCGCTTGAACCTGGGTGTCCGCCGGATTGATGGATTGTTGGTACAATGGTTTAATTCATTCTGAAATTATGGCCCGACATACTCGCCGTTTTCAAAACGGCCTCGTAGTTCCCGGCC
>CAYLSL010000155.1:0-3943 GCA_964386615.1 uncultured Veillonellaceae bacterium | reverse complement strand
TGCCCGCCAAAGCCGGCAAAAATCATTTCCTGATTCATTTTGCCACCTCCTCACCGGAACGGAATGTTCCCAGCGGATAATACGGCATCATGTTCTTTTCCATCCAGGCGCCGGATTCAATCGCGGTCATCCCCCAGTTGGTGGGGCAAGTCGATAACACTTCAACCATGCTGAACCCCAACCCGGCGATTTGAATCTCAAACGCCTTTTTGATCGCAGCCTTGGCTTTGACCATGTTGGCAGGATTATTGACCGCAACCCGGGCCAGATATTTCGCGCCGTCCAATGTCGCCAGCATCTCGCTGAGCCGGATCGGCATCCCTGCCGATTCCATTTTACGCCCGTATGGCGAGGTTGTCGTCACTTGATTGACCAGGCTGGTCGGCGCCATCTGTCCACCGGTCATACCGTAAATGGCATTGTTGACGAAAATAGTGGTAATTTTTTCGCCGCGGGCCGCAGCATGGACGATTTCTGCAGTGCCGATCGCCGCAATGTCACCATCTCCCTGATAGGTAAAAACAACACCATCCGGATGAACCCGCTTGACTCCTGTGGCAACTGCCGGCGCTCTGCCGTGCGGTGCCTGGACCATATCCACATTGAAATAATCATACGCCAGCGCCGAACAGCCTACCGAAGCAACGCCAACTGTGCGGTCAATTACTTTCAATTCATCGATCACTTCAGCAACCAGACGATGGATAATGCCATGGTGGCACCCTGGACAGTAGTGAGTCGGCACATCTGCTAACGCTTCCGGGCGACCGAAGGTTCTTACCGCCATGTTATTTCCCTCCTTCGCCGTTTGCAACGGACATGATTTTTTCGAACAATTCTTTCGGCGTCGGCAGCATACCGCCGGTGCGGCCATGGAAATACACCGGTTTCGCGCCATTGACTGCCAATTTTACATCCTCAACCATTTGCCCGGCACTCATTTCAAACACGACGAAAGCTTTCGCTGTTTTCGCCAGCTCAGCCAAGGGAGCGCTCGGGAACGGCCAGAGCGAAATCGGACGAAGCAAGCCGACTTTAATGCCGCCGGCCCGTGCTTTATTGATTGCTGTCATTGCAATCCGCGATGTGATGCCATAGGCAACCACCACCACATCGGCATCCTCTGTGTTCAAAGCTTCCCAACGGGTTTCTTCGGCCTGGATCTTGGCGTATTTATCCTGCAGCACATGATTGTGTTTTTCCATCAGGTCCGGCTGCAGATAGAGCGAGTTAATAATATTTGGCTTGGTCCGGCCGCGACGTCCGGTTGCTGCCCAGGGTTTTTCCACTGGTTTGCTGGTACTCTCTTTGAATTCCACCGGTTCCATCATTTGTCCCAGAGCGCCGTCACCAAGGATCATCACGGCATTTCGCCATTTATCCGCCAAATCAAATGCTTCAATCGTAATATCGGCCATTTCCTGCACCGAGTTCGGCGCCAACACGATATTACGGTAGTCGCCATGCCCGCCGCCTTTGGTCGCCTGGAAATAATCGGCCTGTCCCGGCTGGATGCTGCCAAGACCCGGACCGCCGCGTTGTACATTGACGATGACGCACGGCAGCTGGGAGCCGGCAATATAAGAAATTCCCTCTTGTTTCAGACTGATCCCCGGGCTGGATGAGGAAGTCATAACCCGGCAACCGGCCGAAGCAGCTCCGTAAACCATATTTATGGCGGCCACTTCACTTTCCGCCTGCAGAAATACTCCATCGACCTGCGGCAGACGCTTTGCCATGTATTCGATCAGTTCACTTTGCGGAGTAATCGGGTAACCGAAATAGTGCCGACAGCCGGCCACTACCGCTGCTTCGCCGATTGCTTCATTGCCCTTCATCAGGATTTTTTCCGACAAAACACTCACTCCTTATTTCCAGATTTCGATTGCAACATCAGGACAGGTCTTGGCGCATAGGGCACAGCCAATACACTGGGACTCATCCGAGCAGGATGAGGGCCGGTAACCCTTACTGTTAAAGTGGTTGGCCATGACAATGATTTTTTTTGGGCAGACGATGGTGCACAGTTCACAACCTTTACAGCGTTCCTCATTGAAAACCGGTTTCGGCATTCGTTTCGCCTCCTTTACTAGATTATCCCCTTGCCTGCAGGCGCAGGCCTAAAAACCAATCAGTTTTGAAATGGCAGCCGCTTTTTCTTTCAAGATATTGGCCATGGGCTGATAGTGTTCCGCACTGAGTTGCGCAGAAGCGGTGGAAATCGATACAGCCGCCTCCAGTTTGCCATGTGCGTTAAAAATGGGGGCGCCCAGACAGGTGACGCCTTCAATGGTTTCATTGCAGGATACTGCATATCCCTGGCGGCGGATCTTTTCTATTTCGGCTAAGATCGCCGGTTCTTCGACTAATGTATAGGGCGTAAAATGAGTCAACGGATTGCGCAAAATTTCCTGGCGCCGTTCCTCCGGCAAATAGGCCAAAAAGATTTTGCCGAGCGCCGTGCAATGAAACGTATGGGAAAAATCGATCCGGGGAACCAGAAACGTCGAACGCTGCGGCGCAACACTGTCGACAATCGTCACTTCATTGCGGTGCAGAACAGCCAATAAGACGTATTCATTGGACGCTGCAGCCAGTTCACGCAAGATCGGGTCAGCCAGTCGACGCAAATCGAGCCGGTCAGCCGCTGCCGTCCCCAACCTGACCAAGCGGAACCCCAAGGTAAAACGACCGGAATCGGTTTGCCGGACAAAGTCGCGCGCCATCAATGTTTGCACCAGGTTGTGCACGGTACTTTTCTGCACACCAAGAATTTTGCTCAGTTCCGTGATTCCCATGTCGCGTGAGGCAGATTCCAAAACAAACAACAGTTCAATCGCCCGATCCACCGAGGCAACTGTGTAGAGAAATTCCTTCTTGCTACCTTCGCTATCCATACTACACAAAACTCCAAATCGTTCAGCATGACTGAACACCGTTTTCTATTTCCCGCATAAATAAATCTTCGACCAGTTTGGGCAAAATCCTTTTGCTGCACCAAAAAAATCGAAGATTATTATGTATACTTACACGATGCGAACTTTTTGTCCGGTTTTCAGACAGGCTGCATTGCCTTCATCGGTGTCGACATGCATTTCCAGGGCAAACTGTTCATTGACCCGGACCAGCACCTGCCCCAATGTCATCGCGCGTTCGCCGCAGCATTCCACATTGACGATGTCCTTGTCTTTTACGCCAAAACGTTCAGCATCAGCCGGCGTCATGTGAATATGCCGCAATGCTGCAATAGCGCCTTGCTCCAAGGTGATCGTCCCGCTCGGTCCGACCAGAACAACCCCAGGTGAGCCGGCAATATTGCCTGAATCGCGAATCGGCGGATTGATTCCCAGTTTTACCGCATCGGTCAATGCCAACTCAATCTGGGTTTCTTTGCGAACCGGTCCCAGAATTCGCACACGGGTAAACGCACCTTTGGTGGTCATGATATCTACCGTTTCTTCCGCTGCATATTGCCCCGGTTGCGATAGATCCTTCATTTTTTTCAACTCGTAACCGGCGCCGAACAAGGCATCCAAATGCGCACGGCTCAGGTGGACATGACGTCCGGAAACCCCAACTGGAATACATGGTTCTTGCATTGTAACAGCCACTTTATATACCCCTCCACTTAAATTATAGACTTTGGTTACTCAATGATTTCTGAGAAATATACGACCGAAACGGTATCCGAACATTGAATTTTTTTGTTATAAATCGATTGGAGAAATTCGATGACATCGGTGACATTGCCGATATCAGGATTTTCGCCTTTCAGGTCGTCCTGCGTCAGTTCAGAAATGCTCTTGACCAGTACCCGGTCGATCATCGCCGTATAGATTTTCTTTTTAGGAGCAAATTTTTTACCGACAGTAACCCATACAATGTCGCCTTCCTGATATTTGTCGGTTTTATCGCCCATCCGAATGGTGCAGGTCTTGCGACG
>CAYLSL010000154.1:0-3983 GCA_964386615.1 uncultured Veillonellaceae bacterium | reverse complement strand
GCAATTTGTTGCGAATCTTCATGCAGGGAGCCGCCTTTCAATTACAAATGTGCATAACTATATTGTACTCCAGATTGGACGTAAGTAAATTCAAAATAAACAAATGGTTACAAAAATATCAGATATTTTGCAAAAACGCTGAAGATGTATGTAAAGCGAAAACACGATCTGCATCTGCCGAGTATGGACAAGTGTCTGATGCAAGCAGTATAATATAAATAAGTGAAAATATGAGATAAAGATGAAAATCGCCAGACAGGGGAAAGGAGTGCTCACGATGTTTGTGGTGCATACCGTGAACCAGTTGGAAGAAGCTGTCCGTGTAGGAGCCGAAGAGATTTTGGTGACAGGGGGCTTGGCGAGCAACGTTCATGAAGCTTATCTGTTGAAATCCTGCAAAGACAACGAAACCACTGGATCGGACCTGGAGCAGAGCCAGCCGGAGAAGTGCAATATTGATTATGTTGCCGAACGGGCAGGAGTTCCAGTTTGGGGAATCTCCTCCCTGATGATTATCACCGGCGACTATCTTTTGCTGGACTCTCAATTGAACAGTCAATCTCCGTGCATGATTTTGCAACGTGCCAACCAGCATTAAACGCTGATTTCAATCGACCTCACCTGCGGCTGACTGTCGCAGGTTTTTTTTATTGCGACAAAAGCAGGAATTATGTTTATAATAGATAATAGTACTTAGTAAGCTAAATATTATTTCATTGTACTTTTCGTTTGACCGTCAAGAATCCCTTAAGGATGGCGATGGATTGAAGACACTGCGTGCCCAACTGCTTCTTTGGGGTTTGACGTTGGCCCTTGTGCCGACGTTGTTTTTTGTTGTCTGGTTTTTCCAATATGGATTGGTTTCCGTGGAGTCGTTTGCCACATACCCCGAATTAAGTGTGATTGTTGCGAGCGCTGTTGGGGTCTTGTTATTTTTGATGGCGTTGATCTATTGGGGGTATCGCTGGATCGTCAGTCCGATCCGCCAATTGACCGATGCCGCCAAAGCAATCCGTGAAGGCGATTTTGACTATCAGATGGAAGCGAGGCTATTATTCAAAGGTCCTTTGGAAATGCGGGAACTCTGCTATACTTTTGCCCGAATGACCGAAAAAATTAATGGTCAGATCCGTTCCCTGGAGAAAGTCAACGCGATATTGGCGCAGAAGGAAGAACGCTGGCAGCTTGCATTGCATGGCAATAAAGATGGGATATGGGACTGGAATCTGGAAACGGATGAATGGGTGCAGTCGGACCGTTGTCTGGAGATGTTTGGTTTTCTACCCGGCGAAGGGCCCGAGACACGGGAAGAACTGACTGCGTCGGTCCACCCGGAAGATTTGCCCGGCTTGATTCAAAAACTGGACGAACATCTGGGACAAATTGCACCTTATTACGAAGCCGAATATCGCCGCTTGTGCAAAGATGGCAGTTATAAGTGGGTTCTCGATCGTGGACAGGCATTGTGGAATGATATGGGTAAACCGGTTCGCATGGCAGGGTCATTCACTGATATTGCCGAGCGAAAACTGATGGAAGAGCGGTTGATTCATATCAGTATGCGCGATTCCTTGACCGGACTTTATAACCGGACTTACTTCCAGGAAGAACTCCGCCGTCTGAATGATGGCCGTTATACGCCAATCGCGGTAATTGTCTGCGACGTTGACGGACTGAAATTATATAATGACAGTTTTGGTCACTTGATGGGTGATCGTTTGATTAAAGCGGCAGCCGATATTTTGCTGCAAACTTTTCGAACCGGCGATGTGGTCGCGCGGATTGGCGGCGATGAATTCGCCGTTCTGCTGCCGCGTGCATCTAGAGAAACCGTCGAGTCAATCATGTCGCGTTTGAAAAGTTCAATTGAAGAGTTTAACGCCGGCAATGAAGAATTCATGCTTAGCCTTTCGACGGGAATGGCTATTGGGCATAGTAAGAAAGTGAATCTGACACAACTGTTCCGTGAAGCGGATAACAATATGTATAGTGAAAAAAGCATAAATAGCCAGCAAATCCGCTCTGCCATTACCAAGACAGTGGTTCGGCTGTTGGAACGACGTGACTATGTACAGGATGGACACACCCGGCGTGTGGGCCAGCTTTGTGAGCGGCTGGCTGGTGAATTGGGATTTTCGCAAGCCAAGATCCAGGATATAAAGCTATTGTCCGAGTACCATGATTTGGGCAAAGTAGGAATCGCCGATCATATCCTGTTCAAGAGCGGCCCGCTTTCACCTGCTGAAACCAAAGAAATACAACGTCATTGCGAAATTGGTTATCGTATTGCACAATCAGTACCGGAAATCCGTCATATCGCCGAGTGGATTTTGCGGCATCAGGAATGGTGGAATGGCAAGGGATATCCGTTAGGACTGGAAGGTGACCAGATTCCGCTGGAGTGCCGGATTCTGGCGATAGCCGACGCATATGACACGATGACTAGTGAACGGCCTTATCGATCAGCGCTCAGCCACGATGCCGCGATGAAGGAATTGCGGCATGGCGCCGGCGTACAGTTTGATCCTTTTTTGGTGGAAATGTTCAGCCGGATCGACCCGCGCCGCTGCCTGCAGAAAGTGGGATAAGTTTTGAGGTGGGACAATGGGTAAGATAATTGTGATTGGAGCTGGCGCCGCAGGACTGATGGCAGCGATTCATGCTGCTGCAGGCGGGGCCAGCGTTTTGTTAGTTGAAAAAATGCCCGCGCCTGGCAGAAAAATCCTGATTACTGGAAAAGGACGCTGCAATTTTACCAACAGCTGTGAGATTGCTGACTTTCCCCGTTTTTTTGCAAGTAATGGCGCTTTTTTGAATAGTGCGCTTCGCTCTTTCGACAACCAGGATGTCATCGACTTTTTTGCAAGCCATGGTGTTGCTTCCCGGGTGGAAAGAGGCGGTCGCTTGTTCCCGGAGACGGACAAGGCGCGCGATATTGTCGACGCATTGGTGAAAGCGGCCCGGCAGGCTGGCGTAAAAGTGTTGACGGATCAGACGGTCCGCTCGCTTTGCATGGAGAATGGACAAATTACAGGAGTAGTCACGGCAACCGGCGTATTGAGAGCGGATGCTGTGATTTTGGCTACTGGCGGGCTGTCATATCCAGGGACCGGTTCGACCGGTGACGGCTACCGCATGGCAAAAGAACTGGGTCATACGATTACACTGCTGCGTCCGGCTTTGGTGCCGTTGGAGACGAAAGAATCATGGGTAAAGGAACTGCAGGGCTTGTCGTTGAAGAATGTCGAAGGGACTGTCAAAGTAAATGGCAAAAAAATGGACAGTGAGTTTGGCGAGATGTTGTTTACGCATTTTGGCCTGTCCGGGCCAATTATCCTCAGTCTGAGTCAGGCGGTGTCGAGAGCGTTGCTGCTCAAGCCGACACCGGAAATCACAGTCGAACTAAACGTAAAGCCGGCTTTGACGCCGGAAGTGCTGGATAAACGATTGCAACGAGACTTTACCGCATTTACCCGCAAACAGTTCAAAAACTCATTGGGTGAATTACTGCCAGCGAAGTTGATACCCGTGATCATCCAGCTCAGCGGTATTTCTGCCGAAAAACCGGTGCATCAGATAACGCGCGAAGAACGGGGACGACTGGTTGAATTGCTGCAAGGACTGCGGTTCACGATTGGTAAAACACGCCCGGTTGCTGAAGCGGTAGTTACAGCGGGCGGCGTGGATGTAAAAGAGATCAATCCCAAAACGATGCAATCGCGGCTCGTGAAAGGCCTGTTTTTTGCCGGTGAGATTATTGACGTGGATGGATATACTGGCGGGTTCAATCTGCAGGCCGCTTTTTCCACCGGAATGGTAGCGGGCGCCGCTGCGGCGCGCCATGTGGCGGAACAATAAAAAAAGTTCGTTTTGCGGTTGACAGGGGAATCAGTCGAATGGTAAAATAAATCCTGTCGCGCGGGGCGATTAATCGCAGACAACAGCGTATGTATGGTGACTGTGGTGAAGTGGTTAACACGGCG
>CAYLSL010000153.1:1540-3993 GCA_964386615.1 uncultured Veillonellaceae bacterium | reverse complement strand
AGTTTGCAGACCGTTTCCGGCGTCAGCCTGCCATGCGTGTCATCGTTGATCATCAGCACCGGCGCCAAGCCGCAGGCACCTAGACAGGCGACCGTTTCCAGTGTGAATCGTTCATCGGTGGTGGTTTGACCCGGCCCAATGTGCAGCTCATCTTCGAGCGCCTTGAGAACGCCTTTGGCGCCGCGGACATGGCAGGCCGTCCCCTGACAGACCCGGATAATGTTTCGCCCTCGCGGATTCAGATGAAACTGGGAGTAAAACGTCACTACGCCGTATACCTGACTGACAGGGATTTTGAGAGTTTCCGCAATACGACCGATCACATCTTTGGGAAGGAAGCCATATGCGTCCTGCGCTTCCTGGAGAACCGGGATCAACGCACCTTTGACACCCTGATAGTGTGCAAGAATCTCGTCGACCTTGGCAAACCGGTCTTTGTTGCCTCCGCAGCAACAGCCTTGGGTTTCTTTGGTTTCCATTCTTCATCCTCCTTGGTTCTATGTCCCTGTTATTATTCAGCGATGGATCCGTCGCCCGTTACTGGCCTCTAGCGCCTGCTGCATCTCTGCCAGGGTCGGCGATTCCACGAGGAACATCGTTTTGGGGCCTGAGATAAACTCATCAATGGTGTGGGCATCCGAAGACGTGATGACAGGCAACCTGCCAATCATAGGGAATTTCTGCCGCGCAGTCTGCCAATCCAGGCGTCTGGACACTTCTACCGCATGCAGCAAAATATCGGGGGGAATGAATCCGAGTTGAGATAACAGGCTAAATGCCGGACGGTCAATATGAGCGGCAATGACCACTCCGCTGAGGGCAGCGGCTTTTTCAACCACTTCTTGGATCGACAAATCAGTGGATGCCAGCAACATAGAGTCTTCCACCCGTACCAATTCATCGGCTTCATCGACTACAAACTGCGCGCCAAATTTTCGCTCGTCATTTTGCAGCGGGCTGCGGTGCGCCTTGATAAAGTCGCACCACTGAACAAAATTCCGCATTTTCTCAAACAAGGTCAACAGATGAACTTCTTCCCGCGTCTGCACTTCCATGCCCGGCAGCACGGTAACGCCGGTTCCGGCAGCAGCCCGCAGAGCGGCCGCCACATTGTCGCCGCTATTATGATCGGTAACCGCCAAAATATCGACTCCGGCAGCAACCGCATGACGGATGATGTTCCGCGGCGTCATTTCGATGGCAGCACACGGCGACAGCAATGTGTGCACATGTAGATCGGCCCGGAGCCACCGCATCATTACTCGACAATACCCAGCTTGTAAAGGCGTCCTGCCACTTCATAGGTTGACAGTGCTGTTTTGCACAGGATCACTTCCTGTTCGGCGGCCTTGGTCACGGTCTGTTCCTCCGGTTCGATGCCGCCGGCGACAATCACCGCCGCCAGACCCACCAGCGATGCAACCGCCACAATATTCTGGTGCCCCTGCATCGTAATCCAGATTTGTCCGGCCTTGGCCTGCCCCATCACATGGCTGAGCAGGTCGGATACATAGCCGCCGCTTACCGGCATGTTCAGATCACCAGTAGTGGCCACGGATGTCAGTTCCAGTTCCTTAATCACTTCTGCCATCAACATATATTTACCATCCTCGCTCCCTTCGGTTTTTTCCGGGACGGACCGACTCAGAATAATCCTTCTGACCGACTTCTGTGTTTAATGAAGGCGGGAGCTTTTCCGACAGACTCACCATTTCCTGCGCCAGATCGCGCACCATCTCACGCAATCGGAAAACGCAGTCCGTTTCGCTGGCGGTCCCCTGGACGATGTCCTCCGCCAGGGCGCGGCAGGTCGGAGAGCCGCAGGAGCCGCAATCGAGTCCGGGCAGACGTTTCAAAGTATCATCAATCAATTCAATCTTCTGCATAGCCACAACAATATCATCATCCAGCTTCAATACCGGACGCGGCTCAATCGGACGTCCTTCATGCAGAGCAACTCTTATCTGCTCCGGTTCAACTGGCTGGTGCGTTTCGGCAGTCTCATCCGTTCGCATTCGCTTCAGCCTTTGTTTAATTGAGTTTTCAGCAACAAACCGGTTCATCGCGGTCAAGGGCCCGCCGATACAACCGCCGGCGCAGGACAGGCATTCGATAAAATCGACATCATTTAGCTTGCCGAGCGCCAATTGTTCCAAAACATTCGACACATTCCTGATTCCATGGGCCACCAGAATCTTGGCATCACCCAGCCCGCTCGCTTCACCGCCCGCCACAGCCCAACCTACTCCTTCAGCAGATGCCAGAGATGTTTCAGCAACATCATCAATACCTGAAATCGACTTCAGCAGTTCGCCGTATATGGAAAGCATCGAAATTGTACCGGTCAGCGCCGATTTGGCCACGCCAATCGGTTCAAGAACGGCAGTCATTTTGGCCGGACACGGAGTGATAAACCAGACGCCAATTGACTCATCGGGCAATCCCGACTGATT
>CAYLSL010000153.1:0-1440 GCA_964386615.1 uncultured Veillonellaceae bacterium | reverse complement strand
AACCGTACCGAATGGTAATACTTTTCCATCAAAGCACCTGCTTTCAATGACGCACAAGCATACAAATCCTGGTCCCTGTAACCGGCGAAGAAGTGATCTCAAATTCATCAGCCGAGCGCTTCATATTGGGTAAGCCCATCCCGGCGCCAAAGCCTAATTCGCGGATATTGTCCGGCGCAGTGGAAAAACCTTCCCGCATTGCCGCTGTTATATCCGGAATGCCCGGGCCTTCATCCGTTACCTCCAGTTCAGTCCGGTCAGGAAAAACCCGCACCAGCATCCGGCCACCAAAGGCATGAATAATCGCATTCAGTTCCGCTTCATATGCGCACACGGAAATACGCCTGGCTGTCTGGGCGTCAACACCAAGTTGACGGACAACCTGTTTCACTTTGCTGGAAGCTTCTCCCGCCGTTTCAAATCGGTAGTGCTCCAAAGAAAACTCCAGAGTCAGTCCTTTCGGTTCACTCTTCAAGGCTCTTACCTGCCAGCGGCGGACAAGGCGCCATCCCGTGCGAATAAAGAATTCCGCACGCCTGAAACAAAGTGTGTGGCGTAGAAAACAGCGGAATATCAAGTTCTCTGGCCATGACTTCCGCTTCATCCGACGGCGTCTTGCCGCGGACAAAAACAATGGCGGAAAGCCCTCCCACATCAGCGGTTCGTACAACCTGCGGATTAATTAATCCGGTCAACAATAACGCCCCGTCCTTTGTAAAAGCCAGCACATCACTCATTAAGTCGGCGCCGCAGGCAGTTTTCACTTCCCGATCGAGGCAATGTTCACCAAAAATCAGAGTAGCGCCCAACAATTGCTGTACTTCCATCAGTTTCAAACTGAGTCCTCCCACGGCGTTTCCGCCTGCAAACTTTGTGTACTATTTCACAAATATCCAAAAAAAGAGTGGGCTTGACAGCCCTGTTTGTAAGTTTTATCGTCGTTTTTCGCAAGAGGTCTACATATCATATCATATGGTATTTTTTCAGACAAAAAATGAAAGTTGTCTGATTACACTAAACTGATTTCGCCGAAATCTAAAAAAATCCTGCTAGCCCACGAAATTTTTTATGTAGCCAAAACCGAGGTCTATTTGTGTCCAAAGCGCGGTCCGAAACGGCAACCGCAGCCATCATCGACCAAAAAACAGCCGTCACCTGGATATTGAACAAAACATGGTCCGTGAGGGAAAATGCAGCCATTCCGCCAAATGCCAGAAAAAAACCAAAATAGAGTCCCCGGTCCGTCGATACTCCCCGCCAACCCCGTTGCAAGGACCGCAGGCAAATAATCACCCAGGCAACGGCAAAAAACAGCGTGCCTGGCAGACCGATTTCGGCAGCCAAACTTAATAAAGTATTATGACCATGATAAATAATCACGTCAGGATTCTGGACAAAAAAATCATATTCAGGATAGATAAATCGATAAGAACCCCAGCC
>CAYLSL010000152.1:0-4024 GCA_964386615.1 uncultured Veillonellaceae bacterium | reverse complement strand
CCCAGAATTTCGCATCGACCGCGGTCGGAGTCGAGGTCAGCACCGAATCGATCAGACCGGTCGCCAGAGAAGAATACACTTCACTGAATGGCAATGGATAAGGAGTTCCGCCGACCGCCTGCATGACAAGACCGCCGTTTTTGTCATAGGTTCGCGTTTTTAATCCTTTCATATCAGCTAAAGATTTGATTTCTTTTTTTGACCAAACTCCTGCAGCAGGCCAAGGCGATACGTACAGAAGTTTTTGGCCCCATTTTTGTTCGACTACTTTTTCGAAATGTGGGCGAGCAATATCACTGAGAATTTTTCCTTCGTCAAAACTCTGAATCAAGAATGGTAATGTAACAACATTAAACAATGGCTCATCCCCAGCCACACCGCTGGTTAACATATCCGAAACCGGCACCAAGCCATCGCGGACAACTTTCAAAAGTTCTGGCCCTTTATAACCAAGTGCACCACCGACTTGGACGGACATTTCTACTTTACCTTTTGTTGCATCTTTAACCCGCTTGGAAAATTCGACTAGTCCGACACTTTGATGATTGTTGGGTGGCCATACAGAGTTTGCAACCCATTTTACAGGAGGCGTCTCTTTTTTTGCTGGTTCAGCGGGCTTACTACCGCCGCCACATCCGGCGATTACGAGTGCGATCACGAGCATACTGGAGAAAACAAGAGTCAATAGACCATTTTTTTTGCACCAATTCATAAACAAACCTCCTACACTTTTTGTTTGATAAACAAACAAGGCTTTAGGCACGACAACCCTGTACATTATTCTATGCCAAACTGCAACCTATGTCTAGCGTTGTAAATATTTTACGCCATGTATACATAGGCGCACGTATAAAACCTCTTAAGCATTTGGGGGTTCATCGGCATGAGCAATACATAAAATTCCCCTCTTTTTCATCATAAAAAAAATCAATAAACGGATTTATCACAAACAAAGCTGCTCTAGTCTTCAATGCTGTTGATGTAACAAATTCCTTCAACGTCGATTCTTTTTGTATTCTATCCGTTTTTTCGTACCATTGTCATAAAACACCAAACACACTTGCTATTTCGTCTATTGATTTTGCTATGGATTTTGTTGCCAGTGGCTGCTAAGATAACAACGTCATCTACAATTCATTATAATTATTTATTAAGAGGTGTAAAATTAATGGAAAAAAGCTTACTTCTGGCCCGTATCAGCAAGCTGGCCGCTCTGGCGCACAGCGAAGACCTGCACCAGTATTCTTTGTCCGAACAGGCAATCAATGAAATCAAATCAACGTTGGAAACCCTGACGGAAGAATACGTAGCAACCTACTGCTAAGTCCGTCGAAATAAAAGGAGCGCATCGTGAATTTCACGATGCGCTCCTTTTTATTTACCCATCAATTGAATCACCGCGGCCATTCGCTTTATTCCTTCGCGAATACGCTCTTCAGGCATGTTGGAATAATTCAAACGCAACGTATTTTCAACTCCGCCATTAGGAAAAAAGGAATCCCCTGGCACGAAGGCCACTTCATTTTCCAGACATTTTTTCAGCAATTCCATCGCCTTGATGTGTGCTGGCAAAGTTACCCACAAAAACAGCCCCCCTTGCGGACGGGTAAAACTTGCGCCTGCCGGCATCATGGTTTCTAATGCTTCTACCATTGCATTACGACGCTTGCGGTATAAATCTGTTAATTTTAACAGATTTTCTTCGAAATCAAACCGCTCCATAAACAGGTTAATTTCCATTTGATTGCGTAACGAAGTACACAAGTCAGCCCCTTGTTTGATTAACACATATTTTTCGATCACGGTCGGAGCAGCAACCAACCAGCCGACCCGCATGCCCGGACAAAATGTTTTAGAAAACGTACCGGTGCCGATGACTAACCCTTCTTTATCCATTGATTTGATTGAAGGTAATATTTCTCCTTCAAACCGCAGTTCACCATACGGATTATCTTCGAGCACCGCCACGCCATAACGACTGACAGTTTCTATGAAGCGACGGCGGCGATCTAAAGACCAGGTGCGCCCGGTCGGGTTCTGAAAATCGGGAATTACATAGACCAGCTTTATTTTGTCTGTCGTAGCCAAAATCCGATCCAGTTCTTCAATAATCATTCCATCATCATCTGTCGGCACCGAAACAAACTTAGGCTGATAGGCCCGAAAAGCACTGATTGCCGCCAAATAGGTCGGGCTTTCACACAGAACCACATCATCGCAATCCAAGAATAATTTGCCGGTAAAGTCCAACGCTTGCTGCGAACCCGATGTAATCATAATTTCCGAAACGTTGGCCTTCGTATGAAATTTGCGCCCAATCCTGTCAGCTATTTTTTGCCGCAGCGGTTCATGTCCCTCAGTCGTCGAATACTGCAGTGCGGCACGCCCTGATTCTGCCAGCACCTGCTGCGAAATTTGCTTCATCTGTTCCACAGGAAACAACTCCGGGGCAGGCAACCCACCGGCAAAAGAAATCACTTCAGACCGCTGAGTTATTTTTAGTATTTCACGAATGTCCGATGCCCGCAAAGCTGCAACCCTACTGGCAAAATTCAAATTCATAACCCCGTCCCTCCCATTCGTAAAACGAGCATTACAGCCATTCCTGATCCCATGGTCACGGCTGGATGTTGCCCCCGCCAGGCCATAAAAGCCGCAACGGCTCCCGCAATCAGATAATGATTCCCTGGTCCAACCTGCAAATACCCCTGCGGCGCCAATAGGGCCGGAGCAATCAATGCAGTCAGCATCGCAGTGGGAACATGCTTGAGTAAACGAACCAACCAGGCTGGCACACCAGTGCGATCTAGCAGTAGCAGACTGGCAAAACGGGTAAAAAAAGTCGCCGCTGCCATACATAAAATTATCAACACCTCTTCAACGCGCATCGACTTCTCCCCTTTCCAACCAAGCGCCTACCCCCACCGAAATCAAGCAGGCCAAAATGATATACCACTTGCCGGGAATCAGCAACGCTGCTGCTACGCTGACCAGCACTGCAACCAGACATACCAGCAGGCTAGTCCTGTCAGTAAGGCGAGGAATCAGCAACGCCAAAAAAGTCGCCGGCATTGCAAAATCCAGTCCCCATGAAAGCGGATCGCTGATATAGCTACCGAGCACAACTCCCAGTACTGTTGACACCCCCCAAGTGATATAACCAGTTGCATTGCAGCCGAAATGATAATCACGGCTATACCCGATCGCTTGCGCCCGGCTGATTGCAACAGCATAGGTTTCATCTGCCATACCAAAACAAAGGAATGCTTTCCATGCCAATGGTAGTTTTTCCATATATGGCGCCAAAGATGCCCCCATTAGCAGATGGCGCAAATTGATCAACAGTGTCGTCAGGCTGATCATCATCAGGCCCGCCCCGGCGGCAAACATCGGCAGACTGATAAACTGGGCAGCTCCGGCAAAAACAGTCAGTGACATCAATATGGTTTCCCCCGGAGTCAGGCCCATCGATTGGGCAAAAATTCCATAAGCCAATCCGAACGGAAATACGCCCAACATCAATGGCAGCGTATCACGGATTCCAGCGCGAAATTCACCAACATTTGCAACCATGTTCATCCGCCTTTCTGATCACTTTGATTTCCTTTATCTTATCCGGCAGGATTTTTCTTGTGAATATCCAATATATTATTTTCAAGATACCAATTTGATGATTTGGAGGATAAATCAATAATGGATATTACCAAAATGTTGAGTGGCATCCGGCTGAACTCTGCACTGGCAACACCGCTTTACCTGCAAATCGCCACGGTATTATCTTCTAAAATTTGCAACTTCACGATTTCATCGGGAACAAAATTACCGCCCGAACGAGAATTGGCTCGTTTATTGAATGTCAGCCGAACTACGGTGATCAATGCATATCGTCTGCTCGAAGAACATGGATTGGTATCTACAAAAGTCGGTAGTGGCACTTTTGTCAGTATCTGCTCTGCTGCAAACCTGCAGCAACCGCTGCTCATGCCTTGGGAACAACTTTTTACCCCGAGTTACAAGGCGCCTT
>CAYLSL010000151.1:0-4031 GCA_964386615.1 uncultured Veillonellaceae bacterium | reverse complement strand
CATTGCATCTTCTGCGCATATTTGCTATACTTATCGTGTTGCCGAGCAACAGAAAAAACCTGCGGGACGCTGTTTGTTCCTCAGGTTTTTTTGATAAACCAACATAATAAATTTGGAGGAATGTTGATGTCGGAAAGAATGGACCTGGCTGATGTACTGCGCGAATACGGCGTGCCACTTGTCACGCTGAATGTAACAGCCGACCAGCAAAATTGTCTCGCGTTGCGTGAAAAACTGCTGGCTATCCGTAATGCCAGTCAAGGAAAAGAGCAAGGCTATCTGGAAGTCGAATGTACTTTTTATATCGATGTGCATGACATCGACCGTTACCTGACGGGAGAATTACCCAATCTGGCTGAAATCTACGCCTTTGATGAAGATGTAAAAACCCACCGGGAGGAATAGTTGATTACGATGAAAAAAGTCTTATTGCTCACGTTCCTGTTGATTTTCGCGCTGAACAGCTTTGCTTTTGCGGCAAAGAGTAGTTCGAAACCGTCAAGTCCGTCGCGACCATCAACCAGTGCGCCGGCAGCCAACACAACGCCACCTGCCCAAGCCACGCCAAACAGCGGCTATAAGCCCTCTGCTCCCGCCAACACCTATAGCGACAAAGCGCCGGCCGTGAAACCGCCGGCTCCACCCCAAACCGCACCGCAGTCCAGCGGTAGCAGTTGGCTGCGTAATGCAGGAATGTTCGCTGGCGGCATGATGTTGGGTGGAATGCTGAGCAACATGTTTGGCCACGGCAACTCTGGCATGCTAGCCGATATTTTGGGCATCCTGATCTCAGTCATTCCCATTATCGCCATTTTCATGCTGGGTCGTTTCTTATGGCTCCGGCATAAGGAAAAAAAGCAAACGGTCAGCCGCGCACCTTACTAAATGGTTAATAAAAATATATAAAAGCTATTTCAATTCATTTGCTTGAATGCAATTTCTTATTAAAGACGGGGCCGCAGATAACTTTAAACAGTTATCCGCGGCCCCGTCTTTAATAACTTAAAATCGTTTTACTGTAACCTATCTTCCGTATTGTCCGGGGGTAATGCCATATTTCTTCTTAAACAACTTTTGCAGGTGGCTTTGATCACAAAACCCTGTCGCAAAAGCAACCTCCGTAACGGAACAGCCTGTTGCAAGTAATTCTGTTGCTTTTTGCAGCCGGACCTGCAATTGGTATATATGTGGTGATACACCCACTTCTTTGGCAAATACCCGGGAAAAATGGAACGGGCTCAAGCCAGCGACAGCGGCCAATCTTTCCAGTGAAACATTCTCGGCAGTGCAATCCTGTAAATATTCACACGCACGGATTATCGGCCTTTTTTCCCGACCCAGCCGCGGTGCAACGACAGGTTCTGCTGAGTGTCGTGAATAAAGTTGATAAAAAACACTGAGAATCCGTTCTTCCTTTGCAAGCCGGGAAGCTTTCTCTAACAAAATCGTCTGCATTGCCATCATTTGTCGCGCCAATTCGCAATCCTGAATAACCGGTTGTCGAAACGGCAGGCTCTCATCCTGCCGTCCGGTGATTTCAAGCGCCATTTGCGTCATGAACCGAGGCAAAAGTCGAATAGCCAGCGTCGATGACTCAACATTGCCGGATAGACTGCTATGCATTTCGCCGACATTCACGACAAGAATATTACCTGGTTGCACAATGTGTTTTGCACTACGGGTTTCGTGGATGCGATATCCAGACATAGTGACGCTGGCGCTAAAAACAGAATGCACGTGCCGGGGCACGGAGCGCGACACCCCGTTCGTCTGATACAATTCGACATCCTGTACACCGGCAACCCGAAAGAAACGCACCTTTTGGTTTTCCATTTTTAAAAACCACCAACAGCAAGATTATACTATTGAACCGCAAATGGCGAGATTAGAATTAAAGATAAAGGCGGGGAACTCAATATTATTTTATTCCCTACCAATCAACGTTGCAAACTTGAAATTCCCACAGGAGGTTATCTGATGCAACCGACTATCGCCAGAAATTTTTATTTATTCTTCACTGCGTTTACCCTTTCTGCTTTCGGCTATGAGTTTATTTTTTTTGTTATGACGCTCTATGTATTTGATATTAGTCATAACGCTTTCAACGTTGGAATCTTTGCCGCCTTAACCCTGGTTCCACGACTGTTTGCATCGTTCTATGGAATTATTATCGACCGATATCCCCGGACGCGAATTCTCGCTACGGTATCCGGCATCACCGGCTTTTTACTGTTCGCTATGGTGGCAATGCCGACGCTTAATGCCATTTATGTTTTGTGGGCACTGACCGCAATGTTTTTGACATGCGTAGCAACAACACGAACAGCATTGATGACTGAACTGGTGGGGTCTGGCGGTTTCGTGCGCGGAAATTCGATGGTGTTGTTGTTTTTAAACATCGCAAAAGTAGGCGCACCGCTAATTGCCGGTGTCGCCAGCGTTCTTTTCAACATAAAGGAATTGTTCTATCTTACGGGCGGCCTCTATTTCATGGTAATGCTCGTCGCAACTCAGATTCGACTGCCGGGAAAAGCGCCAATCGTTGCTGGGCAAAAAAGCTTCCTGGAGGACTGCAAGGCAGGACTGACATACATGCTTCAGAACCCGAATGTGCGTTTTCTGCTCATGATTGGCGTTTTATGGCGATTGTTCATCGGACTGCAAATTTCGTTATTCGTTGTCTATATAAAAGAGTATCTCGGCGGAACGGACGCAGAATATGGTTTATTCATGACCGCCATTGGCTTGGGCAGCATTCTGGGCAGTTTGGCCGGACCGCGGGTAGTCAGACAGTTTCGCACCTCAACAATGGTTTTTTGGGGCTTATTATTGCATTATGCCTGTTTTACGCTATTGGGCTTGCTACATGATTTCAACATGGCCTTGTCGGTTGCTTTTATGGGATACGTGATATTTTATGCAACGTTGGTCGGGCTTCATTCACTGAGAGACCGTGCAACACAAATCGAAATGCGGGGGCGCGTTTACGGATCGGTCACAGCCTGTTTGACCCCGCCGGCCATTTTTTCGATGCTGGCGGGCGGGTATCTGTCCGATATATTAGGAGTGAATTACGTTTTGATCGGTGCAGGACTTTTGGCTATATTCAGTTTTATGCTGCTATCCTGGAATCGAACTTTTTGTGTTGAGGCAATTGACGACAATCACAGGTAACACGGGAGGTCCGAAGTTGAGCGGTAATAGTAAGTATGCCATAGTCACCGCCATATTATGGGGCATCAACTTTCCATTGGTTAAAGGAATTCTATCTGATATAAATGAAAATACGCTTCTCGTCATCCGATTCTCTCTGGCGCCTGTTCTGTTTACCGCCTATCTGTTTGCCCACGGCGAATCATTACGAATTCGCCGGGAACATATGTCGCATTTATTTTTGGGTACAAGGGGATACAACGCACCAGTCCATTTCAAACCGTAGTTTGCCACTTTATTGTCCCTGTAATGAGCATGATTATGGGAACGGTATTTTGGGCTGAGATCATAAACATCACAATGGTCTTACGCGCAGTATTAGTTTTTATTGGACTGATCATCGTGAAAAGGGAACCTCGCAGCTAACAAATCCTCAAGAATCTCTGCTGCACTTCGGTCAACCATCGGACATATGGTCGAGAACAGCTTTTTTTCACGAACCATCTGTATTCCTTCCGGAATGCTTATATCATGTCCAAGCAGCTCATTACAAATTAGTGTACTATGTCGATCAGTAAATCTTTTTGCAAACTCTTTGACCAACGCATAAACATTTGCTTTGGCGGCTGGATTGTCAATTTCATAGGTAAGCCCCAAAACTGCAATCGCTCCCGATACCGCTCCGCAGGTCTTTCCCATCCCTCCCATGCCGCCACCGAAGCCGGCGGCCAGCTTCATCGCCAGTTCTTCCGATACTCCGCAATATTTCCCATAAACCATCAGCATTGCCTGCGCACAATTCGCCTTCCCTTCCAGATGCAGCGCCACTACTCGATCCGTATCCACACTCACGTAAATTCCTCCTTATTGCTTGCATA
>CAYLSL010000150.1:0-4082 GCA_964386615.1 uncultured Veillonellaceae bacterium | reverse complement strand
GGGGGACTTTTCTTGTCAAAACACGATGAAATCATGAAACAAGTATTTGCGAATATGGCTGGTTTTATTGTAGTCGACCACAAAGCCTGCATTGTATTTGTCGAAGAAAATTATGCGGCATCGCAGGGGTTTGATTCCCACGAAGTTGTGGGACGCTACATCAAGGAGGTCATTCCCAGCAGCAAACTGCCGACAGTCGTTGAAACCGGCAAGCCGATTTTGGGCGACGTTTTTTACTATAACGGAAAATCGGTGATCTGCAACCGATATCCGTTAATGAAGGGCGGCGTTCTGATCGGGGCGATGTCCTATCAGGTTTTTGAAGCGTCGGATAAACTGTTTGAAGCAATGAAAGAGCTGCAAAATCAAGTTGAATACTACAAGGAGAAAATTAAAAAGTTCTCCGGCGTCCGCTATTCATTGGGCGACATTGTGGGTTCGCATCCGACCACTGCAGCGATTCGTGCAGCAGTATTAAAAGCAGCAGGAACGAATGCGACAGTGCTTGTGCAAGGAGAAACAGGAACGGGAAAAGAGTTGGTCGCCCACGCCCTGCACCAGGAAAGCCGGCGATCCTCCTATCCTTTTGTAAAGCTTAATTGTGCGGCGATCCCGCCAGAGTTGATCGAATCGGAACTGTTTGGCTATGATGAGGGGGCCTTTACCGGGGCGCGCAAGGCAGGAAAAAAAGGCAAGTTTGAAATGGCCGAGAAAGGCACACTGTTTCTTGATGAGGTCAGTCAACTGTCGCTGGCAGCCCAGGCGAAATTGCTGCGTGTGCTGCAGGAACGGGAGATAGAGCGTGTGGGCGGCGAACAGACGATTCCGGTCAATGTCAGGATTATCGCCGCAACAAATGACAATTTAGAAGAAATGGTTCGGCAAGGCACTTTTCGTTCAGATTTGTTTTACCGATTGAATGTGATTCCAATAAAAATTGCTCCACTACGCGAACGCAAAGCGGATATTCCGCTACTTGCGGCAAAGTTTGTCGATAAATTTGCTGAGCAGGCAGGATTGGTTGAGGTTGCCATTGCACCGGAAGCAATGGACCTTCTGCTGGAATACGACTGGCCGGGAAATATCCGCGAGCTTGAGCATGCGATAGAAAGAGGCGTTAACTATTGCAATGGCAGCGTGCTCACACTGGACCATTTTGAATGGTTGGCGCCCAAACTGCGGAATAAAGCGAAAATGTTAATTGGAAAAAGCATTCATGAAGCTAAGGCGGCAACGGAAAAAGAACTGATTCTGCATGCTCTGCAGGTGAGTCAGGGAAACAAAAAGAAGGCGGCAGAACTGCTGAATATTGCCAGACCGCTGCTTTACCAGAAAATGCGCCGTCTGGGGATTGCGATTTAAAGAACGAAATCGATGTGTCAGTCCGGAGAGACAATGTAAGCGTATACTTACATTGTCTCTTTTTGCTTTACTATCAGGTTGTTGGCATCGTATGATGCTTTATTCAGGCTGCTGTGTCAGTGCATAGTTACACGAACGTGCGAGTGGGGTTGGGGAAATTCATTTAATGGCTAGGCATGATTTCAAGTCAGAACGCTATGCGGAAAAATAAAATTCACAATTGGTGAAGTGGTTTAAAAATTCAGTGAAATCAAGGGTTTTGCCAAGTAAAGAGTTGCTCCCGCAGGCTCTATTTTTCAGGCAAATCGAGGCGTTATTTTACTCATAAAGCCGGAGAACTGAAAATATGGCATGCGTCTTGCAATACAATCGATTGGACAGAAGAAAAAGTGCTGATCAATGCACAGGAGGATGAACCATGGCAAAACAAAGCAAAATCATTATCACGGCAGCAGTTACCGGCGCAACGCATACTCCGAGTTTAAGCCCATACTTCCCGTCAACCCCGGAGCAAATTATCGAAGATGCGGTGAAAGCCCATGAGGCCGGCGCCGCTGTAGTCCATGTCCATGCCCGGGACCCCAAGGATTGTACCCCGACGCCGGATATCAACATTATGAGAGAAATTGTCTCGTCAATAAAAAGACGTTGTGACGCGGTTGTCTGCATTACGACCGGCGGAGCGGTCTGGATGTCATCGGAACAACGCCTGGCGCCGGCAGTCGAGTTGCAGCCGGAACTGGCTTCCTGCAATGCCGGTTCGGTCAATTTTGTCTTTTCCGATCTTGCGTCAAAGATCAAAGAACCGAAATTCGACTGGGAGATTCCCTATCTGAAACGCACGCATGAACTGGTGTTTACCAATACATTCACCGGTTTGGAATATTACCTGAATACGATGAACGAACACGGCATCCGTCCCGAGTTTGAAGTGTATGATGTGGGAATGGTCAACAACATTGCCTATATGAAGGAAAAAGGCTTGGTGCGGGAACCGGTTTACCTGCAGTTTGTAATGGGGATTCTGGGCGGGATTCCAGCGACGGTCGAGAATCTGGCTTATTTGGTCAAGACGGCCCGTGAGCAGATCGGCGACTTTATCTGGTCCTGTGCGGCTGCCGGCAAAGCACAGTTTCCATTAGTCACCGCCGGACTGGCGATGGGTGGCAATGCCCGGGTCGGACTGGAAGACAACCTGTATCTCAAACCGGGCATCCTGGCAAAATCCAGCGCTGAACAAGTGGTACAGATTAAAGAAATCGCTGAACGGCTTGGCTTGGAGATTGCGAGCTCGGCGGAGGCAAGGCAAATTCTTGCCCTCAAAGGAATCGACAAGGTGAATTTTTAATTCGTTGTGGAGGCAGCATAAATGAGGACAGCTATTTTGGGTGCAGGGGCACTCGGGATTATCATTGGCGCCAGAATGGCCAGAAATGGGCAGCAAGTCGACCTGATTGACTCATATCAAGAAAACGTCGATGCCCTGAATGCAAATGGGGCGACGGTTACCGGCTATCTGGAGCTGCATCAGGCAGTGACGGCTCTGACGCCGGAACAAATGGCCGGAACTTATGATCTGGTTCTGCTATTGACCAAACAAACCGCGAACGAAACTGCTCTGCCCAAACTGTTGCCGCACCTGCATAAGGACAGCATTGTCTGCACCTTGCAGAACGGGGTGCCTGAAGAATCGGTGGCTGCGATCGTTGGCAGGGAACGAACCATTGGCGGCGCGGTCGGGTTTGGCGCAACCTGGCTGAAACCTGGTGTGTCCGAATTGACGTCCACTATGGAGGCTATCGAAAAATTTGCGTTTGAGATCGGCGAAATCGATGGCGAACTGCGGCCGCGGCTGGAGCAAGTAAAAGCAGTCCTGAGCACTGCCGGCGGTACCACGATCCTGACCAACCTGATGGGCATCCGCTACACCAAGTTGTTGATGAATGCCACCTTCAGCGGCATGTCAGCGGCGCTGAACGGAAACTTCAGCGAAGTGCTGGCCACTCCCAAGGCGATGGTTTGTGTTGCGCACATCGCCGACGAGGTCATCAAGGTCTGTCGCGGCCTGGGTTATCGTATGGTAGAGATGCAAGGCGTTGATTTTGAATTTTTGGAACTGAACAGCAAAGCAGATATTCCTGCGAAGATGGACTTTTACAGAAAAGTATGGGGCCGGCATAATAACAGGGCCAGCATGCTGCAAGACCTGGAAAAGGGAAAAAAGACCGAGATCGACTATATCAACGGAGTCGTATGCCGTGGTGGGCAAAAATGCGGAATCCCCACGCCATTCAACGATAAAGTGGTCGAATTGATCAAGGAAGCGGAAGCAAGAGGCGGTGTGAATGACTTCAGCTATCTGGCGCGATTTGATGACATTATCGCCGCGGCGAAATAAAACCTGTGACAAGGGAAGAAACAATCTGAATAACGGGAGGTGAATCAGTGTGTTGGTGGCGTTATTATTCTGGGGGAGCAGTATTTTATTTGTCGTAGTGGTTTCGTTGATTTTATGCAGCAAAATTGAAGCATCCGGTGTTAAACGGTGGGGAGCAACAGGCAGCGTATTCAGTTATGAAAAAAAGGAGGCATAATCAATGGATATTTCATATATCGTCGTCTTTGGCTTATATGTTGTCTTTCTAGCCTGGACGAGCTGGAAAAGCTCCAAAGAAGTTGAAAGCTTGTCTGACTTCACGACTGGCGGCCATCGGATGGGT
>CAYLSL010000149.1:0-4178 GCA_964386615.1 uncultured Veillonellaceae bacterium | reverse complement strand
TCTGTTTGATTCATTTATATCCCGGCCTTTCATTCTTGTATTCATTCTATAAGTATACCCCGGTTCTGTTTCAGGAACCAGATGGCAAAAGCAAGAAAATCGCTGAAGGACTTATAAATCAAGCAATCCGGTCATTTGTAGAATTTGCTTGGTTTGCGCCGGTTTATTCATTGTGTACAGATGAATACCATCCACTCCCTGCAACACCAGCCCCTGAATTTGCTCGCAGGCATATTCAATTCCGGCCTGTTCCATATCAACCGGGCTGTGGCCATACTTGGCAAGTAGTTGGCTCAGCCGGTCGGGGATTGTCGCACCGCACAGTTCGGTAATTCGCCGAATCTGGGCTGCATTGAGCACCGGCATGATGCCGGCTGCAACCGGGCAAGTCACACCGATCCGCTGCAACTGCTCCATCATCGAAAAAAACGAACTGTTGTCGAAAAACAGCTGCGTAATCAGAAAATCGGCCCCGGCCGCTACTTTTTGTTTCAGGTGCTGGCGGTCCAATTCCAAGGAAGCACAGCGAGGGTGTCCTTCCGGATAGGCTGCGGCGGCAATACAAAAATCATACTTTGCCTTGATGTGTGCAATCAGATCTTTGGCATATTCGTGATAATCATCACCGCTGCCGCAGGGAATTTCCGGCGGCAGATCACCGCGCAACGCCAATACATTGCCGATGTTGTTTTCCTGCAACTGGCGCAATACAGCGTCAGTCGCTTGCTTGTCCGCGCCGACGCAGGTCAGATGAGCCAAAGTTTCAACGCCAAAGTCGTTTTTCACTTTCGAAGCGATCTGCACAGTCCTGGCGCAAGAACTGCCGCCAGCGCCATAGGTCACGCTGATAAAATCGGGTTTCATCGCACTCAGCGATTCCAGCGTGGCAAAAATCGTCTCGATGGGATAATCGGGTTTGGGCGGGAATATCTCGCACGAAACCACCAGTTTCTTGTTGTCGAATAAAGCCTTGATACTCATGGGCTCCCTCCTGTATGATCAATTTCAAAAATCTGAAAAGGCAGCCACCGTGCTGTAGCAACGGCGGCTGCGCTTGCCTGTAACATTCATTGTTTTTGTTATGCGCTAATTAAACCATAGATTTTGATATCGCGTTTCTTCTCCAGATTGACAAATTGGCCGTCCGCAGTTTCTACTAACGGCAACCCATTGGGATAGGTACCGGGATGTACGATTTTTGCCTGGCGGCCATCGCTCAGCAGGACAATGTTGCCACTCATGAAATCTTTGACATGATAGAGAAAGGTACTGCATACCACAGGATCAAGTGTGCCATACATCTGGCTAAAAAGCTCATCAATCACGTGGTACGGCGTTGTTCTCCGCCGATATACCCGGTCGGAAGTCATGGCGTCATAAGTATCAGCCACCGAAATGATCCGGGCAAACTTATGGATATTTTCCCCTTTCAATCTTAAAGGATAGCCGCTGCCGTCCATCCGTTCATGATGTTGCAACACCGCCCACATCACAACCGTTGGAACTTGTGGAACCTCCCGCAGCAAATAGTAGCCTTTCGCCGTATGCATCCGCATTACTTCCAGCTCATCCGGCAATAATTTACCTGGTTTATTCAGAACAGCAGCAGGAATCTGGCTCTTGCCGATATCATGCATAAGTCCGGCGAAAATCAAATCGCGCAGTTCCTGTCCGCGAATACCCATCCATTTTCCCAAAACACCGGAAAGTATAGCTACATTTACCGAATGCTCAAAAGTATAATCATTAGTATGACGAATCATCAGCAAATGGTTCATGATGCCCGGCGCATCGACCAATGGGTCGATTTTTTGATTCGCCAGTTCCTGCATGCGGGCGACCGGAACTTCACGGAACAGGCTGATCGAATTAAATGCAGTTTTGACTAAATCAACGGTTTCCTTATAGTACGAATTAAAAGCAGCCCGGTCAAAAGACCAAGGCAATGAAGATTCGTAATTTTGCTCTCTTTCCGGCAACAGAATGGATACCCGTTCAACCCCCCACTGATTCAGCAGGCGGATGAGACTATTCGTAAGGACGGTTCCCTGGCTTAAAATAGCCTTACCGTCTTCCGAAGTCATGAGTTCTGCCACAATCATTCCTGCGTGCAGCTGACTCAGATCATATTTTTGAACCTGCCTGTTCAGCACCTACCGTGATTCCTCCATGAACTCTTCTGCTAAGAATGCAACATTTTGTTAATCGAAAGATTGCGATGTTTATCGAGATCAAAAAACTCTCCATCACGTGTGCGCACAATCGGTCGGGTACAATCATGCGGGTTTAAAAACACCACTTCGCCTCGCTGACCATTACTTAATTGCACAATATCACCAACAAAGCGCTGAGAAAGTTTGTCTAGAAAAATAGAGCATATCTGCTGATCAAGTTTGCCAGCCATTTCACGTTTCATAATCTCAACGGCTTCATAAGGGGTAGCCCGACTGCCATATCCGCGAGCCGACGTCATGGCATCGAATACATCGGCAACTGCAATGACCTTTGCATAGGGGTGAATTTTGTCACCGCGAACCGCCATCGGGTAACCGCTGCCATCGATACGCTCGTGATGCTGCAGAGCACATAATAACACGCTTTGCGAAAAATCACCATATTCCTTCAAAAACTTATAACCGCGTATTGAGTGAAACCGTACCAGGTGCATTTCCTCATCAGTCAATGACCCCGGTTTGTTTAGCACTTTTAATGGAATCAGCGCCTTGCCGACATCATGCAGCAATGCACCGAGAATCGTTTCCTCAATTTCATGATAGGAACGGCCCATCCAAAAACTCAGGCAACCGGCAATAATCCCGACATCGACCGAATGGTGATACAGATAATCTTCCTCATGAGATATCATTTGCAAAAAATCTGTTACCGAATGGTCTTCAATCAACGGGATAATGCGCGTAGTAACCATCTGGCGAATCTCATCACCATTAAAATCATCTTTGACAAAACGCACTTTACCAAGGTGTTTTTTGAGTATTTGCAAAGCAGCCTGATAATGCTCGACAAATTCTAGCGGAACATTGGAAGGGAACTCTGTTTCGTCCTGCTCGGGCGTAACATCTTCCGAAATATTTCCTGCAGAAATCAATTCCTCTGCTATCGCAGCTGCATTTTCGAGCTCAAGGGCAGCTTGTTCGACGTCTTTTTGTATCTCAGTTTGTTCCGATATTTCTTCCGAATCATTTTTTACATCATTATCAGTACCCTGCCAGTCATTTTGTCGTTCTTCGCGAATTTCTACGTACCGGAATCCCCATAACTGCAAAGTCTGAATAGTCCGTAACGTCAAGACGGCGCCTTCATTTAGAAAAATCTTGCCGTCCGTTGTTACAATCATTTTGCCGAGAACCATTCCGGGAACCAAATCATCAATCGCCTGACGTCTATAAACGTAACCCATAAAGAGTACATCGCCTCCCGAACTACTTTTTAGTTCTCTCAGGCAATATCACCGAATCAAACACAAATCCGCCGAACGCATTTTTATCCAACAATTGTTCCATTGTCAAGCGGGCAGTGATCACTCGACTAAAGGGTGGATCGACGAAATCAAAAACGACTATCGGAACGCTAACGGAGCGAGCCAGAGCGATCTTGACCTGGGCAGAAGCTGGGTGAATAAACACTATCAGCCCCCCAGCCTTGATCTCCGTCGGGTTCTTCATGACGCGCCAACCTTTGTTAGCCGCTTCTTTCGGCCAGTCTTTTTCGACCCCCTGCCAATTAAAACCTGGCTTGGGAGCAGTTTTGTCAAACTCCTGAACCGGCCAGGCTGATCCGGCAAAACCTCTTACTCCTTTGTAATCCGCCATCGGACTTATCGATTTTGCGTTTGGAGTCCGTTGCGGCAAAATACAGCCTTTAAAGTGAATCAATTTGTCAATCTCGGAAAACTTCATCCAATAGCGGGCCGGTTTGCCCTCGCTACCCATGACGGTTTCAAAGATCAGTCCCTGGTCAGTTACTTCGCGGGCAACGCCGACCCAGACCAATCCTTCATTATACCCAACAATTATCGACCCATTCACCGCTTCTGAAGGTTTGTTTTTTACAACCCAACCGTCACGCTGCGCCCGAGTCAACCAGTCCTGAGCATCCTCAACAAACCAGTTCATGCCCGGAGTCGGCGCCACTTTATCAAACTCGCGCAATGCATAGGT
>CAYLSL010000148.1:0-4212 GCA_964386615.1 uncultured Veillonellaceae bacterium | reverse complement strand
AGGCGGCGATCAAAGCGCGGAAAAACCTGCTGAAATTGAAGCAGGCGCAAGATTACCTTATCCATGCCGAAAAATTGACCTCACTGGGCGAGTTGGCTGCCGGAGTCGCACATGAAATCAATAATCCGATTGGCTTTGTCAGCAGCAATTTGGAAACGTTGGGCAAATATCTGGTTCGGCTGCGCGAAAGCATCAACGAATACCGCAGTTTGGGGCGCAAGATAGAGGACATGGCAGTATCGCGTGAAGATTTGATTGCGATACAACGCCAGATTGCAGCGGCTGAACAGCATAAAAAAATAGACCGTATTTTAGCGGACCTGGCTCCCTTGGTTGAGGAATCTTGCGACGGAGTGGAGCGTGTCAGTAAAATTGTCAAGAGCTTGCGCAACTTTGCCAGAAGCGGACAGGAGGATGAGGTATTGCCGAATGATCTGAATCAGATTGTGGAGGATGCCTTGATGATTCTGAAAAATGAAATCAAGTATAGTGCGAATGTCGAAAAAGATCTTAACCCGTTACTGATGGTCGAATGCGACAAAGGACAAATTGCTCAGGTTCTGGTGAATGTTTTGCATAATGCGGTCCAGGCGATTCAGCAACAGAAACGGACGGAACTCGGAACCATCTGGATTCATACCTATATGGACGGTGATTACGCTGTTTGCCGCATTGCTGATAATGGACCGGGTATCAAACCGGAATATTTGAACCGGATATTTGACCCGTTTTTCACTACCAAGGAAGTGGGCAGCGGATCGGGGTTAGGCCTGAGCATCGCATATGGTATTGTTAAGAAATTTGCTGGCGATTTGTCCGTCGAAAACCAACAATCTGGTGGAGCGGCCTTTCTGGTCAAACTCCCCAGTGTGAAGCGGGGTGGGTGATAAAGTGGGGCGGAGCATTCTGTTTGTTGATGACGAGCGGTCAATATTGAAATCTCTGGAACGACTGTTTTTTGACAGTGATCTGGATGTGTCTTTTGCGGAGAGTGGCGCCGAAGGCTTGAGAATATTGGCAAGCCAGCCGATTGATATTGTCGTGTCCGACATGAAAATGCCTGAAATGGATGGGCACCAGTTTTTGCGCCAGGTAAAGAAGTCCTTTCCGGGAACGACCAGGATTATCCTTAGCGGTTTTGCCGGCGAAAACGAATTGTTTGAAAGCATCATCGATGGATCCAATAGCCTTTATCTGATAAAACCCTGGAAAGGGGAAGAGCTAAAGGCTACCATTGAACGAATATTTGCGGCGCGGGACCTGTACCGAAGTCTTTCCATTCTAGAATTCGCCAATAAGCTGGAAAACTTGTCTATGATTCCCGGAATTTATAATTCTGTGTGTACTCTGATTGAGCAAGATGCCGATGTTAGCGCTATTGCCGCTGTGATTGAAGAAGATCCAACCGTTACCGCTTCTGTCCTCAGGGTTGTCAATTCAGCCTTTTACAATATTAAAACGGCTTCCATAACACAGGCGATTACCTTCTTAGGTCTACCCGTCGTCAAATCGATTGTCTTGTCTTGCAGCCTGCTCCAATCAGTTCATATACAAGTGGCTCCATTCAATCTGCAGCGTCTGGCCCGGCATGCAACGCGGACAAATGTGATTGTTGCCGCGATTTATGCCAAGGTGTACGGAGTGGCAATGCCGGATAGTATCGCTACCGCGGGTTTACTTCACAATATCGGCTTCGTATTGTTTTTGCACTACTTCCCGGAAAAGTACAAATACATCCTGCAAGAGTATTTGTCACTGGAAGGCAAGCGGCAATTAGCGGCTTTGGAAAAAGAGCAAATCGGAGTGACTCATGCGGAGTTGGGCGGTTACTTGCTCGATTGGTGGGCGCTGCCGTATTCTATTGTCGAGTGCGCATTATTCCACAATACACCGTTTCATGGATCGGTGATCAATCAGCAACCGGTAATTGCAGTGCATCTGGCAAGCTATTATGCGTGGCAATCGGTGTTGCCGAGATTGCCGCGAACATTGGAACCGGGAGTGTTTGACAAAATCGGAATAAGCCAGCAGGAGTTTGAAAAACAATTGGAAAATGAAATTCGAGGGTGAAAAAATGCGGGAACTCATATTAATTGTCGATGATGAAGAGAATGTCGTTCATTCGATCATGCGAATGTTGTCAATGGCGGGGTATGAGACTGTCGGGACGGTCGATGCAGATGAAGCGATAACGATTCTGCGTAAAGAAAAACCGGCGGTTTTGATCTGTGACCAGCGGATGCCCAAGATCGAAGGATTGGAGTTGTTGCAAAAAGCGAGACGGGTTTCGCCGTCTACGATCCGAATGCTGATTACCGGCTATTCCGACATTGATGTTGTGATTGCTGCAATCAACAAAGGGCAAATCTATCAATACATCAGCAAGCCATGGCAAGAACAGGATTTTCTTGGCAAGGTTCATCTGGCAATCGGACATTGGCAGGATGCATTGAATAAAGAGCAACTGTTAAGGCAAAGCCTGCGCGATAAGGAACATTGGAAAGCTCTGTTTGAACAGTCGAATATTCAAATGAAGAAAACAATGGACGGTTCGGTCAACACGCTCAAAAAAATCATTCAGGCCAAGGATCCAGAATTGTTGCAGCATAGCACACGGGTCAGCGAGTATGCAGTTCAAGTGGCCAGGCAGATGGAATTGCCGCGGCAACGCCAGCGAAATTTGCAGTTGGCTGGATTATTTCATGATATCGGCAAAATTGCGATCCGCGATCAAATCCTGTACAAACCTGATCGCCTTGATGATCATGAGTTTGATAAGATGAAGCAGCATCCGGTCATTGGGGCGGAGATTTTGCAGGAACTGGGTTTCTTCGACGAGGTTGCGGCGATTGTTTTGCAGCACCATGAAAAATATGATGGGTCAGGATACCCTCATATGCGTCAAGGGGAAAGTATTGTATTGGAAGCGCGGGTTCTGGCCCTGGCTGACGCTTATGATGCATTGGTCTCCAAACGAGTTTACCGCGCTGGACTGCCGCACGGGCAAGTGATGGAGATACTGTCCCGCGACGCCGGGAGCCATTTTGACCCAACCATTGTTGAGCAATTTCGCCGATTGCATCAACAGGCGGAAAAAACTAAAGAAAATAAGTGATGGTGGAATCGATGGAAGCGAAGAACATCGTATTGTTTGTCGATGATGAACCCAATGTTTTGACGGCAATCAAGCGTGCGGTTGAGGATGAACCTTATGTGGCACTGTTTGCCGGTAGTGCCGGCGAAGCATTGCAGATACTGGAGAAAAGAACTGTCAGCGCCATCATTACAGATATGCGGATGCCGGGCATGGATGGGCTGACTTTGTTGAAAATTGTCCGGGAGAAGTACCCGCGAACCGTCCGTATCGTATTGTCCGGCTATACCCAATTGTCACAAGTTCTGGCCACGGTCAATCAAGGCGATATTTTTCAGTTTATTTCCAAACCGTGGAAAATGGAAGAAGAACTGCTGGTTACTGTTCGGCAGGCAATAGACCGTTACAACCTGGAAGCGGAGCGTGATACCCTTCAAGAGGGGCTGGCGCAAAAAAACCAGGCTTACCTTCATATTTTCCGAGCTATGGAGCAGAAGCTGATCAATGAAAAACGCGATCTGGTTAGTTTGAAAAACATCAACCACTGGATGTTTACGTTTTGGAAACAGCATGTGGCAATGTGTAGCATGCCATCCGCCGGGAAGATAGAGACTGCGCAAGGGCATGTTGACTTGATTGAAGAAATCTTGTTGATGTATATGGATTTGTTGCCCACGGTTTTTGAAGGACGAAGTATCGAGCAGGTGCTTGTTGGAATCGTGAACGCTTGCAAGGGGAGAGTAAGCATAGACCGGAAGCGCGAAACTGTGCCGGTTTTTCATGGCTACTACGGATTTTTGGAAATGGTCTTTAAACTGCTGGTTTATCTGCAAACCAGCAAGCCGGCAGATGCCGTTTCCTTTACTATGTCCGTGGAACCGAAAAACACCGACTATTACTTTGTCGTGTTTGACTGCGCAATCGTTGAGACGGCAGACCAGACAAGGCTGAAGATTGGTTATGCCATGCTGAATGAACTTGGTAAAGCATATCGTCTGCGGATCATTCCCAAGACCGGTTCTGGTGGACTGGAAGGCGTTAGGGTTGTCTGGCAGGCAATGCTGGCAGACGCTGAAGGTAACGAAAATAACCGGATATAGGCGGGTTTTTCATATCTT
>CAYLSL010000147.1:0-4225 GCA_964386615.1 uncultured Veillonellaceae bacterium | reverse complement strand
TGCTGTGTTCATCGGCTTCGGTTCGTTCTGGTGGAAGGTGGTCGGCCTCTGGTAAGGCGCTGCCAGAAAAACCGACCCCTTACTAAAAGTAACCCACCTAAAAAATACAGGGACTGTGCGAGAACTTGTCAAAAGTTTCTCACGCAGTCCCTGCTGTTGTTTATCGGTATGCCAGCCTACACCTGACTGAAATCACGCCAGACCGTCTTGAATTTCTTGATGCCGATTTCAAACTGGCCGTGCGCCGAATAGACCCGGCGGAAGTTTTCATTCTGGTGACTGCGCTGATTTCCCAATCCCAAATCGGCCAGTACATTGGTGATCTGAAATGCCATTTCGCTGAGGCCGACAACGTCTTTGGAACGATGCACGACATCGCCCAGATTGACCTGGCACGTCGACCACAACCCCGCCTGATTCACCACTTGGATCAGCATGGCAATTTCCACGCCGTAATTGACAGGAATCTTCATTTTGAGCAAATCCTCGCGATAAATCGCGACCGCCCCTGACAGCGGCTGGATGTAGCCGGACAGTTCCGGCATGAAAGTATTGATCCAGGGACGGGCCAGCAGTTCGGTCACCCGGCCGCCGCCCACTTCGATACCGGACGCCTCGACCCGGACCGGTCTGGCAAAATAGCCTTTTGAGTAACGGATGTCCGCATCGGCCAATAAAGGACCAAGCAACCCGTAAAAGAAGCGCGGCGTAATCGTCTCGATGTCGGTATCGATCCAGGCCAGGATATCGGCCTCCGTCACCAGGGCACTCTTGAACATCGCCTCGCCCTTGCCGCGATACACGCCAAGTTCCGGCCGCACCTGCGGGTGCAGATATACGGGGATCCCGTAAGACCGGGCAATCGCCACCGTATTGTCGGTCGATGCAGAGTCTATCAGGATCACTTCGTCGATAATGCCGGCCTGTTGCACTTCGAGAGCCGCCCGAATCACATTGCCGACGGTTTTTTCCTCGTTGAGGCTGGGCAAAATTACGGCAATCCGTTTGCCGAGCTTTTTCTTGTAGCTGCGCAGCACCGCTGCCAGAGAAAAATCGGCTGCATCGTAGGTGCGGGCGCGTACCCACTTGTTGATCTCGTCGGTCTCGTCAAACTCAAGCTCGCTCATCGGACCGCGCACGATGGTAACGCTGCCGCCGTAGCCGGCACGGAGCTTTTCCTGCAGCGGCAAAATTTCCGAAGCTGCGAGCGGCGCGCCGAAGAACAGCATCGCAAATTCGCCGCCGATATTGGCAAGCAAATCAGGCAGCGAAGCCTCGCGCCGCCAACTGACGGTGACATTGTCAAACATCGCGTTGGCGGGAGCGACAACGCTCGACAGAAAAATTTCTTCCAGTTGCGGTAGTTTTTCTTCCAGATGGATAATCTGCAGGTCCCGCACGCCAGAGCGCGCCAACAGTTCCAGCACCGCCCGGGCATTGATGCCGCCGCGCAGCACCGCCGCCAGCGGCCCGTCCTGCCAACCATCGGTCACCGCAACGATCCCGCCCCGGTCATAATGGCTTTCCTGCCATTCGTCAAAAGAATATAGCGCGAGCGGCTGCTCTGCATCCGGCGAAATCGCCGGCCATTCCAATCTCTTGCTTTCTTTCATCTAACGCCCCCCTTGTTCTGTTTTGGCATACTCTGTCCAGCTGTTGCCCTACATCCGGACCGGAATGATCTCGACCCAATAGCCGTCGGGATCGGCGATGAAGTAAATCCCCATATCCTTGTTTTCATAGCAGATGCAGCCCATCTGCTTGTGCAGTTCATAGGCCTGGTCGAACTCGGCCACCCGCAGCGCCAGGTGGAATTCGTTTTCGCCGAGGTTGTAGGGTGCGCTGCGGTCTTTCAGCCAGGTCAGTTCCAGCAGATGCTCGGTCTTGCCATCGCCAAGGAACACCAGCGTGAAATCGGCTTTTTCCTTGCGGCGGACCTCAACGAGCCCCAGCGCCTGTTTATAAAAGGCCAGGCTTTTTTCCAGATCGAGAACATTGAAGTTATTGTGGGCAAACGTAAATTGCATGCGAAATTCCTCCTTAAAATATAATGATGATTTTTCTACGGAAACTCCGGTCACAGGGTTTTGACTGCGAAAATAGTCGATTTCATGAGATTTTCACCGTAAAATTCGTCGACGAAGATGATGCGGTTTTTCTAGAAAAGTCAGCATGGATGCTGGCTTTAGGCCTCGCAGCGATGGACGGAGCGTTCGTGGCCGTCCGAAAAATAGAGTCATCAAGGCGTTACGAATTCAGGTGAAAATCGGCGAAAGAGACGTTTCGCAGCAAAACCAATACGGTGTCTTCATTTCTATTATACCATCCGCCCACCAGCCTCCGGCAACTGCTGCCATGGCAGGAGGATTTTCAGCTCCTGCTGCGAATACCATAGGCGAAGGAGTGAGTGCCTGTGAACAAACAACTTTTCAGCGCCCTGGCCGCCTGCCTGCTGCTGCTCGGCCTGCTCTTCCCAGCTACCGGTGCAGATGCTGCAGCCGTGACCAAGCCGCTGCCCAATGTCAAAATCCTGGCCACCGGTGGCACGATTGCCGGCGCCGGCACTTCCAGCACCCAGACTGTCGGTTACACTGCCGCCGTAACGGCGGTCGACAGCCTGATCAGTGCCGTACCTGAGTTAAAAAACATTGCCAATGTGTCCGGTGAACAAGTCGCCCAGATCGCCAGCGAAGACATGACCGACGAAGTCTGGCTGAAACTGGCCAAACGGGTCAACCAGCTGCTGGCCTCGCCACTGGTCGACGGCATCGTAATCACGCATGGCACCGATACGCTGGAAGAAACGGCCTATTTTTTGAACTTGGTCGTAAAAAGTGACAAGCCGGTAGTCGTTGTGGGATCGATGCGACCCGCCACCTCGATCAGCGCTGACGGCCCGATGAATCTCTACCGCGCCGTCGTTTTGGCAGGCAGTGCCGAAGCCGCCGGCAAAGGGGTTTTGGTCATGCTCAACGACCAGATCAACGCCGCCCGCGAAGTCAGCAAGACCGACACAGCTTCCCTCGACACCTTCAAGTCGCCGGGGCTGGGACTGCTTGGCACCATTCAGAATGAACAGGTTTCTTTTTACCGTCAGCCCACCCGCCGGCACACCAGCGCCAGCGAATTTGATGTACAGGACTTGACGGTGCTGCCGCGTGTTGATATCGTCTACGGCTACGCCAACAACAGCCGGTCTCTGCTGGACGCCGCAGTAAAAGCCGGTGCAAAAGGCATCGTCCATGCCGGCACTGGCAACGGCAGCATCCATGCGAACCTGAAGCCAGCCATCGAAGCGGCGCGCAGTCACGGCGTAGTTTTCGTGCGCAGCAGCCGGGTTGGCAGCGGTATTGTCGGCCGCGGCGGCGAATTTGACGATGATCGTTTCGGCACGGTAGCCGGCGACAACCTCAATCCCCAGAAAGCCCGCATCCTGTTGATGCTGGCCCTGACCCGCACCAGCGATCCCGCTGAAATCCAACAGCTGTTCTGGAAGTACTAGGCATGGCCCTGGTCACCTCATTAAAATTCGGCTTTGCCAATGCCACACTGATCCAGGACCAGGGCGCCATCCTCGTCGACACCGGCACGCCGGCCAGCTTCGAGGAGTATCGCCGCCAGTTCGCCGCCCTGCAGCTGGCGCCACAGGACCTCCGCCTGATCGTGATCACGCACGGCCACGCCGACCATTTCAGTTATGCGGCCGAACTGCGCGAATTCACCGGCGCGCCGGTGTTGTGCCACACGTTGGCGGCAACGGCCCTGCGGACCGGACAGTATCCGCCGGTTCAGCCGCGCAACGAACTGGGCGAGAGCGTTCGCCGGATGATTGCCGGACAAACGCCGCAGGCCCGGCAAACGCTGGAGCCGGACCTGATCATCGACGGTGATTTTGATTTGGCGTTTTACGGTGTACGCGGAAAAATCCTGGCCACACCGGGCCACAGCCCCTGCTCTTTGTCGGTGCTGCTGGACTCCGGTGAAGCGATTGTCGGCGATCTGGTTGTTTCTTCGCCGTTTACCGGCCAAGCGACGCTCGCCTATTTCGCTGACGATCCGCCGCGGCTGTTTGACAGCGTCCGTCATTTGCTGCAGTCGGCCCACACGTTTTACAGCGGACACGGCGGGCCGTTCAGCGCCGCAGAAGTCGCCGCCGCGGTGACGGCAGGTTAGTTCGCCTCCGGCCGGGCCAGTTCGAGCAGCAGATCGCCGGACTCGATGACAT
>CAYLSL010000146.1:0-4244 GCA_964386615.1 uncultured Veillonellaceae bacterium | reverse complement strand
GGCTGGAATGACAAGAATATCACGATTTTCTTCGCTGGGGACGAAGAATTTGCCCACCCTAAAACAAATGCCCCCGAATTGTTTGAGAAGTACGCAAAGGGTAAAGACGCAGTGTTCAACATGGAAACAGCTAGTGCTGGTAAAGCTGTGCTGGTGGGACGCAAAGGGAATATTCACCCGGAACTGATTGTCCGGGGAATTGCGGCGCATGCCGGCGCAGATCTGGATAAAGGCGCCAGTGCAGTGGTGGAACTGGCGCACAAGATTATTGCCGTTAACAAACTGACAGACAAGAATCGGGGGTTGACCTTCAACTGCGGTGTGATCAAAGGCGGCACAGTTGCCAATGCGGTGCCTGATTATGCATCTGTTGTCATTGACATGCGTTATTTGACCGATGAAGATGGCGCGGATGGTATAGAAAGCCTGCGCAAAATAGCGGCAGAGAGCGTAATTACCGGCACTACCACTGAAGTGGGGAACTTACGGGAAAGATTTGCCCCGATGGCTGTGACGGAAGCGAATCTGAAATTATATGAACTAGTTAAGGCGCAGGGCAAAAAGCTGGGTCTTGATATCGACAAAAAGATTGGCGGGGGATCTTCCGACTCCGGCTGGACCGTCCGGGCCGGCGCCCCATCTATTTGTTCGATGGGTGCGCTTGGTGCGCTAAACCATAGCGATCGAGAATATATTGAACTGCCTGGTCTGGTAGAACGAGCAAAGCTGCTGGCTTTGTCAGTGGATGCTGTCTAAATTGGAGGCGTAAAGAACCAATGCAGGAGTCAATAATAATTAATAAAGCTTTGTCAGACTGGATGCAAGAATATCCGTTGTTGCAGGATATCATTTCTCTTCGGCAAGTATGGTGGTCGAATCCGGTTTGTGCCGAAACAACACAAGCAATTTCGCTGAAGATGGGGATTAATGAAGTTCAAGACGCCGAGTTGCGGCTCCAGCGGTTTGCTTCCTATATAGCCAAAGCGTTTCCCGAAACGCAGCAAACAAAAGGGATTATAGAGTCGCCTTTATTGGCGGTTCCTGCGATGCAGGAGCAATTGGAATCACTGTTTCAACGCAAGATTTCGGGGCAGCTGTACGCTAAATACGACAGTCATTTGCCAATAGCAGGGTCGATCAAGGCGCGCGGCGGCGTGTATGAAGTGTTAAAAGTAGCGGAAAAATTAGCCATTGATCACAATCTGCTCAAAGATACTGATGATTACGGCATGATCGATAGCGAGCCATTTCGCCAGCTTTTTGCCAACTATTCCATTGCTGTGGGGTCGACAGGCAACCTTGGACTGAGTATCGGTATTATCAGTGCGAAACTTGGGTTCAAGGTGACAGTGCACATGTCGGTGGATGCCAAAGCATGGAAGAAGGAGCTGTTGCGATCCAAAGGTGTTCGGGTTATCGAGTATGATTCTGATTTTTCCCAGGCGGTTGCTGCCGGGCGGAAACAGTCGTTGCAAGAGGAAAACAGCCATTTTATTGATGATGAAAACTCGACTGATTTGTTTTTGGGCTATGCGGTTGCCGCTTTGCGGCTGAAACGACAACTGGATGAGATGAATATCAGCATTGACGAGCAGAAGCCCTTGTTTGTATATCTGCCCTGTGGTGTTGGCGGGTCGCCGGGCGGAATTACATTTGGACTGAAGTTGATTTTCGGCAAAAATGTTCATTGCTATTTCGCTGAACCAACGCATGCTCCAGCGATGCTGCTTGGCTTGATGACCGGCTTGCATGATGAAGTTTCTGTTCAGGATTTTGGTATCGACAATGTTACAGAAGCCGATGGTTTAGCGGTAGGTTGTCCTTCGGGCTTCGTAGGCAAAAATGTCGGCCAGCTTATTAGTGGCGTGTATACGGTGGAAGATGATGAATTGTATCGTCTGCTGGCTCTTTTGGCTGATACGGAAAAGATGTTTTTGGAACCGTCCGCTTTGGCAGGATTCGCCGGGCCAGTCCGGTTACCGGAGTCTGTGGCGGATGCGGTTCATATTGCCTGGACAACCGGTGGCAGCATGGTGCCGACTGATATAATGCAAGGATTTTACCACAAAGGAAGTTCGTTGCTTCGAAAATCTGGGCGCTGAAAAATCAAAGAAAGAATGAGGTGAAAACATGCGGGCAATCGGAATGTTTGACGGGAAACTTGTCGATATTGATCAGCCGGTGGCGAAATTAGAAGACCGTGGTTATCAATTCGGCGATGGAGTTTACGATGCATGGTGTTTACTAAATGGTCGTCATTTCTTACTGGAGGATCATTTGAATCGTTTGCAACGGAGCTGCAATCTGATTGGCATCACACCAAGTTTTTCCCAGCAAGAAATGACAGAAATCATCGGCAAGATGACGAAAGAATCCGGTTTGCAGAATGCGCTGGTGTATGTGCAATACACACGGGGCTGGTCTTCACCCCGCGCTCATGCTTGTGCGTCAGATATTCGACCGCTGTTTTCCGGGACGATCGCCCCGTTGAAACCATACCCGCAAGAATATTTCACGGATGGCGCCGCTGCGATCTCTCATCCGGACGAACGACATCTGTTGTGCCATGTGAAATCACTGAATCTGCTTGGCAGCGTTCTGGCTAAAAATGCGGCGGTAGCGGCGGGATGCTACGAGAGTCTGTTGATCCGAGAAATCAAAGGGCGGGAAGTTGTCACCGAATGTGCGCACAGTAATTGTTTTGCCGTTAAAAACGGCATATTGTACACATCTCCCAATGGAAAATACATTTTACCAGGGATCACCAGGGCGACCATTATTGAACTGGCAAACAAAAACAGCATTCCGGTTGTGGAAGAGTTTGTGAACCTGGACTTTTACCTTGGCGCCGACGAAGCGATGATTACAAATTCACTGGCCGTAATTCCTTTGGTCAAAATCGACGGAAAACCGGTAGGCGATGGCAAGGTGGGGGCAGTAACGAAAAAAATCATGGCGCTTTATGAAGAACGAATCCAGGAAGTCTGTTACCGGTAAACAATCAGCAATTGTCGGGAGGTGGACAAAATGTCATTCGACATCATAATTGCCAACGGAACGGTTGTGGATGGCTCGGGGAATCCTGGTTATTCAGCGGATGTGGGAATTGTTGGCGACCAGGTCATTGCAATTGGCAATCTGGCTGGTGAAGCAAGCCGCCGCACTATTGATGCAACGGGAAAAATCGTTGCGCCAGGCTTTATTGACATGCATACGCATTCGGATATGTCGGTACTTTTCGATCCGCATACAAACAGCAAGATTTTTGATGGAGTCACTACAGAAGTTGTAGGAAACTGCGGCATTGGCGTTGCGCCGGTTTCGGAAACCAACCGCCAGCTACTGATCGATTATCTGGGGACCCGGATGATCGGTAACCTGCCGGTTAAACTGGAATTACACTGGTCGTCGATGACTGAATACCTTGATTATGTACGACAGCATCCCGCAGCGCTAAATGTGGTTGCGCTGCTTGCCCATGGTGCGGTTCGGATTGCCGTTATGGGCTTTGATAAAGATACGCCGTCAAAAGCGCAGATGGAGGAAATGAAAGCGCTGGTTAGCGCCGGTATGGCAGAAGGTGCAGTCGGATTCAGTTCCGGTCTGATCTATATGCCGGGTGAATTTTCTTCGACGGGGGAATTGGCGCAGCTGTCAAGAGAAATCAAGCCGTATCGGGGCTTTTACGTGACCCATATCCGTAACGAAAGCGAAGGCGTCTTCGATGCTTTGGAAGAAGCGTTGATCATCGGCAAAACGGCGGCGGTGCCAGTTCATATCTCGCACTTGAAGGTGGCAGGTCAGTCGGTGTGGGGACGTTCGCCACAACTACTGGCACGAATTGACAAAGCTAATCAGGACGGCGTGGAAACGACTTTTGACGTTTATCCTTATACGTCGGGGATGACTGGATTGACTGCCTGCCTGCCGCCCTGGGCGTTTGAAGGCGGTGTCGAAAAATTGCTGACCCGATTGGCTGATGCCGAAACCCGAGCGAGAATTATCGCAGATGTCGAGAATGGAATTCCCGGCTGGCAAAATTTGTTTAAAGCGGCCGGTGGCTGGGAAAATATCACGATCACCACCGTCAATAGCCAGGCCAACAAGGGATTAGAAGGGAAAACCATTCAGCAGATTGCCAACCTGCAAGGGAAAGATCCGTACACGGCAGTCTTCGACCTGTTGCTGGCCGAAAAAGGCAAAGTGCTGATTGTTCTTGTACTGATGGCAGAAGCAGATTTGAT
>CAYLSL010000145.1:0-4295 GCA_964386615.1 uncultured Veillonellaceae bacterium | reverse complement strand
AGGGCATCTCCTGACCGAACACCTTGACGGTCTCTGTGAGCGGAATCGCCGCCGGTTGACGCACCGGCTGGACCTTGAACGGGATGTTCGGATGCGATCCGTGGAACTCCCAGCGTTCCAGATAGGTCAGGTCGGGGAAGATATAGTCCGCGTACAGGGAGGTTTCGCCGACCATGATGTCGGACGAAATCACCAGCGGCAGTTTCTTCGGATCGGACAACGCGTCGATGATCCCCTGCCCGGTCGGAACCGAGTAAACCGCCGAGTTCATGTACATCATCAGACATTTCAACTGGTACGGGTACTGGTCGCCGGCCGAAGTCGCCACTTCCTGATGGATGTCGCTGGCCAGCGGGAACCAGGGCCGTTTCGCCGGGTAGCCCTCAAATATCGTACTATCTTCATATTTGGTACCGGCCCGGATGATGTTCAGACCAAAACCGGCCAGTTTTTTCGGATGCTTGCTGACATTATAGGACTGGCCGGGCTTGTCGCCGCGATGATTGAAGGTGGACAACTTGATGAAACCGCCCCGGTGATCGAGGTTGCCGATCAACAGGTTCAGCGTGTTCCAGGCCAGCACGTTGTAATAGCCGCTGGTATGCTGGGATACGCCGCGGTGGATGTCGACCACCGCTTTTTTGCCGTGGCTGGTGAACTCACGGGCCAACTCTTCAAGGTCAGCCGGTTTGACATCGGCTTCTTTGGCCCAGTCCGCGATATTTTTCGTGACGGCTTCTTCCAGCAGGATCTGCAAGGCCGTCTTGACCTTGATGCCATTGACCTCGCCCTGATAGAACAGGTCGCCGTTCACCGCCGTCTTATCGTCGTAAGGATCGACCGCCGCCGGCTGTCCGCCGGCCATCGCGACAAAATTCTCCTGGCGATAGCTCTTGCCGTCCTTCTCCAACATCACCTCCGGCAGTCCCGCTTCCTGGGCCTTCAACAGGCCGCGCGGCTTGCCGTCGACAAGCTTCACCAACCAGCTGGCATTGCACCATGTCGGTTCTCCGGCCGCTTTGGCCGCCGCCTTGTTGGCACAGGCCAGGTATTTGGCATCGTATTTCTTGTTGTCGAGAATCCAGCGGATCATGCCGAGGGCAATCGCTGCATCGCGGCCCGGTTTGACCGGCAGCCATTTCCAGGCATGGGCTGTCGCCTTGCGGTAGACCGGATCGATGACCGCATATTTCAGCCGGCCCGAAGAGACGCCTTCTGTAATCCGTTGCGTGCGCATCGGTGGTCCGTAGTTGGCCTCAAACACATTGGCGCCAACGAAGATGACAAACTCCGCGCCTTCCAGTTCGCCCTGCCAGTAGAATTTCTGGCCGCCGGTCCAGGAGTAGGCGTTTTTCTTGGCATCATAAACCCACTGTTCGCTCATCGCCTTGCCGGTGAAATACAGCGATCCCTGACAGACGGTGGTATGGCCGTGGGCATTGGTCGAACCCATCGAATCGAGCGTAAACCGCTTGATGATATCGCCACGTCCGTCCTTCAGCCGGCCCCACCAGAAACAGAACTGGTTGTTCTTCGGACCGAAGTCGGGATGGGCCGGATCGATCATCGCGCCAAGATGCTCTTTGAATTTTTGCTGGAACGCCTGAACCAGCGCCTGCTTCTTCGCTTTATCCTTTTCGGCCCAGATCTGCGACACTGCATCGCCCATATCCTTCATCACCTTGGGGTCCTTGACGGCGTAAAGGCTTTTCAGGCCTTCCACTTCGCGGTTCTCTTCGCCAGGAACCTTGGCAAACAACTTACCGCCGTTAACGATCTCGTTGACTGCCTGGTCGAAAGGAACGGTGACCCACTTGTTCTCGCCCCGCTTGCCGGCGCGCTTCAGCACCTTGCGGATGCGGTACGGATCGTAGTAAATCTGCAGGCTGGCCTGCCCCTTGGGACAAATCGCCCCGTCGATCCGGGCGGCTTCCTGCACCTTGCGGTTGTAGTCCAGATGCGGCATCATCGTCCAGGGCGAATAGGGGTTGCCGTCCACCTTCACCAGTCCGCCGTCGGCAATCTTGGCTTTGACGCCGCAACCGGTGTTGCAGTTGAGGCAGACCGTATAAATCGTCCGCTCGGCCTGGTTCAGTTTGTATTCATCGGCCGGCGTCAGGGTTCCGGCATCGGCTTTTTGCATCAGGTTCTGCCATTCCAGCGAACTTCCCACCAGTGCTGCGCAACCGACGGCAGCGCTGCCGACCAGGAAGGAACGACGGTCCAGCGATTGACCCAACACTTCATCAAGTATTCCCTTTTGCTTATCCACGGATCATTCCTCCTTTCATTGCGCCGCTTTCGGCATCAGAATCTTTTCGACCGCCCACAGGATCACCCAGACCAACCCGGCCAACAAGCCGACCGCGACGACCCACTCCACCGTCGAAGGAAAATAGCGTGTCTGCAGCGCCGCATCATGGAACGACTGGGCCAGCCCCGGCATTGGTTCGGGCACAAAGCCATAGCGAACAAACGCATACTTGGAACCTGCCGCGCCAACCAGCGACAGACCGGCTGCCAGCAGCGTCCGCTCCGTACGCAGCAGCAAAAACAAAGGAATCAGCGTGCCGATCACGCCATAGAGCAGCCAGAAACCGTAGGAAGCAATCATCCGTTTGACCGCCAGCACTTTTTCCGGCGAACCGGACAAAGCCATCGCCACGTCAATCCCTTCCACCAGCGCATAGGCGACCAACGAAGCGGCCAACGCCTTGCGCAGTTTTGCCACAGCCGCCGAATCGACAGCCAATCCGGTCCCCTGCCAAACAAGCAGCAACAGAGCGGCGCCAGCCGAGGCGGCGGCCGTCAAAAACAGCAGCGTAGTCAACCAGGAGTTCCACAATGGCCGCGATACCATCTGGCCGAAGAACAGCGCTTCCGCCACGGTAAAGCCGATGGAGACAACCGCCGCCAGCAGCAGCAACGGCCTTTTCATCGCCGTCAGGAAATAACCGGCCACACAGACGAAGAACAGTCCATACAACCAGGAGGCCCAGGCCAGCGGTGAAGCAAACGCCGGATGCAGGAAAATCCGAAACCCCTGCAGCGGCTTGCCGAGGTCGATTCCGACGAATGCCAGGCCGAATGCCAGGCAGAGAGCAGATGACAGTAGCGCCACCGCCGTCCCAGATCCCTTTCCTTCAATATTTTGCGGGGAAAGCCAAACGCCCCAAACCACACAACCGGCCGCCGCGCCGACCAGAGTGATATAAATGCCGATCCACAGGCCCCAGGGCACGTACGCGCCGTATTTCGTCACACTTTCTCCCCAGAGGAACGCTTTACCGAACGCCGCCGCAATGCCGGCGACAAATAACAGGAGCAACAGGGTTCGCAAAGTTTTCATCACTGCCTGCACCTCCTATAAGTAGTAGACCTGGGGATCTGTCCCGGCCTCTTCCTTGAATCGATAAGGTTTGCCCTTTTTCAGGGTCTGAACGAGCAGTGACTGCTCATCCTTCATGTCGCCGAAATAGGTGGCCCGGCCGATGCAGGTGGTGACACAAACCGGCAGCAGGCCCTGGGTCAGCCGGCTGGTGCAGAAATGACACTTGCGGGCGCTGCCGACCACGGCCGAGCGATGACTGTCACGCTTCCAGGCTTTGTCGTACTCATAAAACGTCGCCGCTTCATAGGGCTGCTTTTGCGGCGTATCCTGGGTGTAGTCGACGCCCCGGTCAAACGTGCGTGCGCCATAAGGGCAGTTTGCCACGCAGGAACGGCAGCCGATACAGGTTTCATAATTGATTGACACGATGCCGTCGGTTTCCTTCTTAGTCGCACCGACCGGACAGACCCCGACGCAGGACGGTTTTTCACATTGGAAGCAGGGTCGAGGAATAAACTTCCGTTTCACATCCGGATAAACCCCCGTCATCTGGTCGATTACCGGCCGATACACCACTCCCGGCGGCAGTTTGTGCTCGGCGACGCAACCGATGGTACAAGCATGGCAACCGACGCATTTCCGCGTGTCGATCAGCATTGCCCAACGACGCTGGCCTGCCGGTTTCTTCAGCGCCCGTTCCAGATCGGCTTGCATCACAATCAAAATATCTTGCTGAGCCATGTGCGCAATTCCCCCTTTTCGCAAAATAGTCGCAATATTATCTTTATTTTACTTCAGATTTGTCAACTGCAGTATCAGGAAATCTCGCATTGTTTGTCAGGAATATCCCTGACATCAATAAAAAAGCTGCGTGAGAACTTTTGCTTAGTTCGCACACAGCTTTGCCGGCCAGTTTTATTTTAGAGCAACCCCTGCTCGATCGCGTACTTTACCAACTCCGACC
>CAYLSL010000144.1:0-4330 GCA_964386615.1 uncultured Veillonellaceae bacterium | reverse complement strand
TTTTATCACTATTTTGCGAGAAGTTCTACAATCTCATTGGTAGCGATGGATGTTCCGTTTGGCCATAGAATAGCCCGGCCATCGGTAGTCGCCTGATAAAACAATTCCAAGTCGCACAAATTGGAAAAGCGTGCAGTTTTTATCTTTTCCTGCATATCCAGAATGATCGAGTGGTGATTGGCGAATCGAACGGTGACCAAATAATGATCGTGCGCTCTGACTTCCGCAATTTTCAGCTCCTGCACCTCGCTTCCCATATGTGGACGACATCACCGCTATTTTCCACCTTGGTTCTATCATAAATCATTCTTCCTGCCGGTCATAGTATCCGAAAGTATAGTTAACCTGCAGGAACCCGGCAAATATCGCCGAATAACTAAATATTGTCTTTCCATAGTCGTTATATATAAGTAGAAAAGACGGGGAGCTTTTTATGTCCAAATGCAAACCCACGACTCTATTTTTACGCAAAGCGGTTACTGCGGCCCTGGACAGGATTTGGCAATCACCGTTGACAGTCATCGAAGCCCCGATGGGTTATGGAAAAACTACTGCCGTACGAGCCTACCTGGAAAAATCAGCTGCCTGCGTTCTCTGGAAAACCTTGGAGACCGATTCCGTCAGCAGTTTTTGGCAAGGCTTTGTCAGGCTTTGGGAAAAGCTTGATATCGATTGCGCCCGCCGGCTATCACAGCTAGGATTCCCCGAGAGTCCCCGTTTTGTTGAAGAAGCTGTTCGCTTGATGGAAATGCCAGCACTAACTGTGCCTACGGTAATCGTGATCGACGATTATCATCTTTTGTGTTCGCCCGAAGTCGATTGGTTGTTGGAAAGTCTGATCAAAACGGAAATTCCCAATCTCCATCTCGTGATCATGTCACGAGTTATTTTCGGCGAGAATGCCAATGAGCTGGCTCTCAAGGGATACTGCAACCTGATTGGCAAACAGCATTTCGAACTGACAAAACCAGAGATCATCGAGTACTATAAAAATTGCGGCGTGCAGCTAAAACCAAAGGAAGCCGACGAGCTGCTGGCGTACACCGAGGGCTGGATCAGCGCCCTCTACTTGTGCCTGTTAAATTATCTGCAGCAAGGAAAAATCGAAAAGCCGGCCAGCTTGCAGCAATTATTGGATAAAGTGGTTTATCAGCAATGTTCGGACAACGCCAAGGAACTGTTGCTGTTACTCAGCATATTTGACAGCTTTAGTCTGGCCCAGGCCGAATTTCTCTGGCCCAATGGCAATGCGGAAAAACTGTTGCGCGAACTGCTCCGCAAAAATGCTTTTATCAGTTTTGACCCACTGAATCAAACCTATCAGCTGCATAATATTTTGACCAGTTATCTGCGAAGCATATTCGACAAGAAGAGCCTGCCACAAAAGCAGGCAATCTGGCAAGCAGCCGGCCATTGGTATAGCTCCGCCGCCGATTACCTCAGAGCGATGGAGTTCTTTCACCAAGCCGGCGCTTATGATGATTTTCTGGTCATGCTTGAACTTGACAAAGGGTTCAGCATCGATTCCGGGCATAAGCAGCGCCTGATCAGCTCCTTTCGCGAATGTCCGCCGGAAGTTGCCGCGGCGCATCCCCGGGCCGCGTTGTCGTATGCGATCAATTTGTTTTCCTATAACGAATATGAATTATTTGCCGAACAATGTGAAGCCATCAGCAATAATATCGGCAACAATCCAGACTTGACCGCAGCGGAAAGAAATCAGCTTCGGGGCGAGCTGGAAGTGTTGCGCAGTTTCACCTGTTATAACCGAATCCCCGAAATGGCGGCGCACCACCGCCTAGCCTGCAAATTACTGCAAAAACCGTCCTCATTTTATGATCGCAACGGGTCCTGGTCTTTCGAAGCACCCTCCGTGCTCTATCTGTTCTATCGGGAAAGCGGAAAACTGGCACTGGCAGTACAGCAGCTTCAGACAGAACTGCCATTTTATCAGCAAGTTTGTGGTGGGCATGGCGCCGGCGGAGATCATGTGATGCTGGCAGAATGGCACTACCATTGCGGCAATTTTCAGCAGGCGGCGATCTGCGCCCATACGGCGTTGTATGTTGCAGAAACCAACGATCAGTTGGCCAACCAGTTATCCGCCCTATTTATCCAATTGCGCCTGGCTCTACAAAATGGTCAAACCAGCAACGTCACCAGCATCATTGACAAAATGCACGCTGCCATGCGACAAACCGGACTGCACGCTTACATCCGGACCATCGATTTATGTGAAGCTTACCTTTTTGCTACATTAGGCATTGTCAAAAAAATCCCCGCCTGGATCGCCGGCGGCAATCTGAAACAAAGCCTGTTACCTTTCCCCGCACATGGCTTTTTTAATATCATTTACGGCAGATCATTGCTTGCACAATCCGATGAGATAAAACTGTTGGGGCTGGCCGGTCAATTTCATCAAATCGCGGCAATCTTCCCCAATCTATTGGCCCATATTTATACCTATATTTATGAAGCGATAGCACATGAACGACTGAACCAACCACGCGAAGCGGAGCTGGCGCTGACCCGGGCACTGGAATTGGCGGCGCCGGATTCTTTAATGATGCCATTTGTCGAAAACGGCAGTGACATTTTGAATTTGCTAAAGCTGCAAACAAAAAATACTGCGCAGCAAGCATTAGTGCGCAGTATTTTAAAACAGTATCCGGCCTATGCCGAAAACATGGCGCTGATTCAAATTTCGTTGGCTGCAGGCAATAGCATCGACAGCTTGCTTACGGTCAGGGAGAAGGAAATTGCCGGACTGGTCGCTGCCGGAATGTCCAATCAGGGAATCGCCGCAAAACTGTTTGTAACCGAGATTACAGTCAAAAAAGCCTTGCAAAATATTTATGCCAAATTGAACATCAATAGCCGAACCGCGCTGACAAAGATCATCATCGAACACCAGTCACGCTAGGGCTGTCTCCACTGTTTATCTGCGAATGTTTTCCCGCAGTTCAAAGATCATGTCACGCAATTCGGCCGCCCGCTCGAATTCAAGGTTTTTAGCCGCTGTTCGCATGTCTTTTTCCAATTTAGCCACCAGCGCCAAGGTTTCTTTTTTAGTGAGCTTTTTCAGTTGTTTTGCTTCGTAAGGTACGGGACTTTCTGCGACTTTTGTCGTCTGAATCAGGTCGCGGACTTTTTTCTGTATGCTGGTCGGTGTGATCCCATGCTCCGCATTATAGGCCTGTTGCACCGCCCGCCGCCGGTCGGTTTCATCGATCGCCCGCTGCATGGAATTGGTGACATGGTCGGCGTACATGATGACCTTGCCGTTGACATTGCGCGCCGCCCGTCCAATCGTCTGGATCAGCGACGTATCCGAACGCAGGAATCCTTCCTTGTCGGCATCGAGAATCCCGATCAGGGATACCTCCGGCAGATCGAGTCCTTCCCGCAGCAGATTGATGCCAACGAGTACATCAAAATCACCGGCGCGCAAACCACGGATGATTTCGGCCCGCTCAATCGTTTCGACTTCCGAATGTAGATAGCGTACGCGGATCCCGGCTTCGCGAAAGTAATTCGTCAGGTTCTCGGCCATTTTTTTGGTCAGCGTCGTAACCAGCACCCGCTCGTTCGCTTCAGTCCGGCCATTGATCTCACTCATCAGGTCGTCGATCTGACCGGCAACCGGGCGGATTTCCACCACCGGATCAACCAGACCGGTGGGGCGGATAATCTGCTGGGCCACCTGGGTCGCCGAGTTCAGTTCAAAACTGGCAGGTGTCGCCGAAACATAAACAATTTGTTTGATCCGCTGCTCAAATTCTTCAAACTTCAAGGGTCGGTTATCCAGCGCCGACGGCAGCCGGAAGCCAAAGTCCACCAGCGATTGCTTGCGCGAACGGTCACCATTGTACATCGCATGAATCTGCGGCATTGTTACATGCGATTCATCAATCACGATCAAGAAATCTTCGGGAAAATAATCGACCAGGGTAAACGGCGACTCGCCCGGCGCCCGCCCCGTCAAATGGCGCGAATAGTTCTCGATGCCAGAGCAATAGCCCATTTCCTGCATCATTTCCAGATCATAACGGGTCCGCTGTTCGATCCGCTGTGCCTCCAACAAACGATCTTCCCGCTTGAAGTAGGCCAGCCGTTCATCCAGTTCAGTTTCAATATCATGCGCCGCCCGCAGTAAATTTTCGCGGGAAGTTACAAAGTGGGAAGCCGGGTAAATCGCAATATGTTTGCGCTCCGACAGGATTTCGCCAGTCACGCTGTCGATTTCCTGAATTTTTTCTATTTCATCGCCAAACAAAGAAATCCGGATCACCTTTTCATTGGCGCCGGCCGGATACACCTCGATCACGTC
>CAYLSL010000143.1:0-4449 GCA_964386615.1 uncultured Veillonellaceae bacterium | reverse complement strand
GGATGCCAGGCTGCGACCACGCCGGGATCGCCACCCAGATCAAAGTGGAAGAAGTATTGGCAAAAGAAGGAATTTCCCGCCACGATCTGGGTCGGGAAAAATTCATCGAACGAGTCTGGGAGTGGAAGGCGCAATATGGTGACCGCATCACCAATCAGCTGCGTCGGCTAGGAGCTTCCTGCGACTGGGAACGCGAACGGTTCACGATGGATGAGGGTTGCTCCAAAGCCGTGCGTGAAGTTTTTGTAACATTATATGAAAAAGGTCTGATTTATCAGGGCGAACGGATCACCAACTGGTGTCCGCGCTGTAATACCGCGTTGTCCGACATCGAAGTGGAGCACGAAGATTCGGCCGGCAAGCTGTATCATGTACGCTATCCGCTCAAGGACAGCCCGAATGAATTTGTCACGGTAGCGACTACCCGACCGGAGACGATTCTCGGTGATACGGCTGTGGCGGTCAATCCGACTGATGAACGCTATACTAAGCTGGTCGGCCGTAAACTCGTCCTGCCGATGGTGGGTCGTGAACTGCCGATCATTGCCGATGAATATGTCGATCCAGCGTTTGGCACCGGTGCGGTCAAGGTGACACCGGCCCATGACCCCAATGACTTTGAGATGGGACAGCGTCACAAGCTGCCGTCGATCCGCGTAATTGGCAATAGCGGCGCGATGCTGCCGGAGGCAGGTGAGGCCTATGCCGGGCTGGATCGTTATGAATGCCGCAAAAAACTGGTGGCCGATCTGGAAGCTGCCGGTTATTTGGTAAAAATCGAAGAACATGCTCATGCGGTAGGGCATTGTCAGCGCTGTGACACGGTAGTGGAACCGCTCGTGTCCAAGCAGTGGTTTGTCCGGATGCAACCGTTGGCTGAGCCGGCAATGGAAGTGGTGAAGAGTGGCCGGACCGAGTTCGTGCCGGAACGCTTTACAAAAATTTATATGAACTGGCTGGAAAATATCCGCGACTGGTGTATTTCACGCCAGATCTGGTGGGGCCACCGGATTCCCGCCTGGTATTGCGATGCCTGCGGCAAGACGATCGTTTCGCGTACTGATCTCAGCGTCTGCCCGCATTGCGACGGCACTCTCAGGCAGGATCCCGATGTGCTGGATACTTGGTTCAGTTCGGCGCTGTGGCCGTTTTCCACAATGGGCTGGCCTGACAAAACGCCGGAGTTGGCGCGGTACTACCCGACCAGCGTGCTGGTGACCGGCTATGACATTATTTTCTTCTGGGTCGCCCGCATGATGTTCGCCGGCATGGAATTCATGCAGGAAGTGCCTTTCCGCCATGTGTTCATCCACGGTCTGGTGCGTGACTCGCAGGGCCGCAAGATGTCAAAATCGCTCGGCAACGGCATTGATCCGTTGGATGTGATCGACCAGTACGGCGCCGATACACTTCGGTTTACGCTGGTAACCGGCAATACGCCGGGCAATGACATGCGTTTTTATATGGAACGGGTGGAATCCAGCCGCAACTTCGCCAATAAGATCTGGAATGCGTCGCGCTTCGTGCTGATGAATCTGGCCGATTATGATGAAACCGCGCCCTGTGGCGAGCTGACGCTGGCCGACCGATGGATCCTGTCGCGCTATGCCCAGACGGTGAATGCGGTGACCGACAACCTGGAAAAATTTGAACTCGGCGAAGCAGCCCGCATGCTGTACGATTTTATCTGGGGCGAATACTGTGACTGGTACATCGAGCTGGCCAAACCACGGCTGTACAGCAAGGAAGGCGCCACCGGCAGGCATACGGCCCAGTTTGTCCTGGCTTATATCCTGGAACGGACCATGCGATTGCTGCATCCGTTCATGCCGTTTATCAGCGAGGAGATCCGCTCGCACCTGCCTAATAGCGCTGGCAGTATCGTCCGTTCGGCCTGGCCGGAAGCCGAACCGCAGCGGATTGACGAAGCGGCGGAGGCGCAGATGGGCGCAGTGATGGATGTGATTAAAGCAGTTCGCAACATGCGGGCGGAAATGAATGTGCCGCCCGGTCGCAAAGGTGAAGTGATTATTCAGCTTGCCAATCAAGGATTGGAAAGCGTTCTGGCAGAAAATCTGCCATTTATCAAAACGATGGCGACTGCCGAACCGGTAACAACGATTCCGGCAAGTGCCGAGAAACCAGAAAACTCTGTTTCTCGCGTAATTACAGGCATGGAAGTCTATCTGCCATTGAAAGGCCTGATTGATGCCGAGAAGGAAATTGCCCGACTGAACAAGGAGTTGCAGGGGTTGGAACTGGAGCGGACCCGGATCGAAGGCAAGCTGTCCAACGAAGGCTTTATCGCCAAAGCGCCGGCAGCGGTGCTGGAACAGCAGAAAACCCGTCAGGCGGAAGTGCTGGAAAAAATCACAGCGATTCACGGTCAGATCGAATATTTTTCCAAGCTGTAATGGAGACACAGCGATGAATTATAACGAAGCACTGGCCTATCTGGAGTCTCTGGGTACTTTTGGCATCCAGCTCGGGCTGAAGCGGATTGAAGCCCTGTTAGCAGAAATGGGAAACCCTGAACGTGCATTTCGCAGTATCCATGTGACCGGTACGAATGGCAAAGGGTCGACAACGGCCCTGCTTACTTCGATTCTGAATGCAGCGGGAATCCGCACCGGTATGTATATTTCGCCGCACCTGGTCGATTATCCGGAGCGGATGCAGCTGAGTGGGCAGGAAATCAGTCAGGCTGACTTTGCCTTGGCAATCTGTCGGACTAAAGTTGCCGCCGAGGCGATCCAGACAGCAGGAATGGAGAGTCCGACTGAATTTGAAGTGCTGACCGCCGCTGCTTTCTACTGGTTTGCCAGTCAACGGGCCGAAATGGTCGTGGTGGAAGTGGGGCTGGGCGGCCTGCTCGACTCGACCAATGTGATTGTGCCGGAAATGTCGCTGATTACGAATGTGACGCTAGAACATACCGACCGCTGTGGCAGTACGTTGGCGGAGATCGCCGCCCATAAAGCCGGGATTATCAAACCGGGTGTGCCGGTGGTGACCGGCGCTAGCGGCGAAGCGCTGGCGGTGATTGAAGCGAAAGCGGCCGAGACTCGGTCGGACTGCCGTGTATTGAACCGGGATTTTTTCGTTTCGGACTACAGTTGTAATTCTTCGGAACTTTCATTTGCGCTGACTATCGGCGCCGCACAACCACAAACATACCATACCCGCTTGCTGGGGCGGCATCAGGCTGACAATGCAGCGCTGGCGGTCTGCGCCTGCCAATGGTTGGCGGAGCAAGAACCGCGCCTGACGTTAGCGGCAATTCAGGCAGGTGTGGCGGAAGCAACCTGGCCTGGTCGCTTTGAGGTTTTTCGTGAATCCCCGTTAGTGATTCTCGACGGGGCGCATAACCCGGATGGGATTCGCACGTTGCGACAAACACTGGACGACGTGTATCCGGCCCGCCCGATCGTGTTTTTGTTTGGTGTGCTGGCGGACAAAGATCATGCCGCGATGGCACGAATTTTATTCCGGTTGTGCGACCGGGTAGTCGTGGTTCGGCCGAACTCGCAGCGCGCCGCAGCCGCAGCCGACATAGCGGATGAAATTGCTGCCGGAGCAGTAGAAGCGATAGCCGCTGACAGTATTGCAGCGGGACTAGCCCAGGCGCGGTCATGGGCCGGGACTGAAGGCATCGTATGCGTGGCCGGTTCGCTGTACATGATTGGCGAAGCACGGCAACTGTTGCGGCAATAACTGCGGAATTTTTGATAAAAAGGACGATGGTGTTGAATAATTTGAACGGTTTCGTTCATCAGTTGCTGCACTTGGGCGATGGATGGCTTGACTCCGGCAGCAAAGCCGGAGTTTTGGCCGGTTTGTTTTTTTTGCCGCTGTCCCTGACGGCAGCCTGGTTCAGCTTTTCTCTGGCGGCAGTGCTCTGGCTGGGGCGGATGGTTTGGCAAGGAGAGTTTGTGATTCACCGCACGGGGATCGATTTCTGGCTGATTGGTTTCGTTTTTTCGGCGGCATTGTCTGTATGGCAGTCTGACCATAAGGCGGAAATCTGGTATAACTATTGCTATCTAATCGGTCTGTACGTTTTGGTGTATTACGTAGTTGTCCAAACCCTGCAGGGCCCTAAAGCCGCCAGTCTTGTGGCGGCGACGCTGCTGGCAAGTTCAGTCGCTGTTTGTCTGATCGGTCTGTTTCAATATGTCGTTGGCGTGGATGTGATCGCCCAGCGCTGGATTGACAGCGAACAGTTTCCTGAGCTGAAAACACGGGTGTTTTCCACATTGGGCAACCCCAATGTTTTGGCGGCTTTTTTGGTGATGACGGCTGGACTTTCGATCGGCTGGAGTACCGATGTCCATCGGCGGGATGGTAAACTGGCCCTTTTGCTTGTCGCAGCGTTATCGATTGTGTGTATTCTATTGACTTATTCGCGCGGCGCCTGGCTGGCCCTGGGGGTAATGGGGTTGCTGTTGC